>CAZAGY010000035.1:0-7676 GCA_964485025.1 uncultured Gammaproteobacteria bacterium | reverse complement strand
TTTTTCCTGCTCCATTACAATTACTTCTCCTCCGCATAGTTCGTGAATAACTTTCAGAGAAGGAGAAAAATTTATCCAAAAGCTTCTTCCTATTTCTATTTTTTCCATCTCACGCTCCTTTTCTTTTTCATTCTAACCAGGCTATATGATTCTCTTGGAAAACTCCCGTTCTTATGCGAGGTTTTTTAATTTTTACAAAATTTTGTGCTACCTCAGTTATCTCGTCAAATACAATCTCCCCAACATTCTCCTGTCTAAGCATTACGTCCAGAATGGGGGGCCCGATAATAAGCACTCCCTTTTTTAGGATGGCTTTTAATAAATCATTTTTTCCTATTGCGCTAGACAGATCTTCTGTCACAAATAATACGACCTCTTTCATTTATTCCTCCATTGTTATATTTATATTTTCAAAGAACGGATATATCTTAAACTTTTTTTCGTATTTGTCAAGACTTGATTTTTCGTGTAAAATATAAAATATGAAAGAGGCTATGCTTTATAAAAAACTTAAAAACAAAGTCGTTAATTGTCATGTTTGTAACCATCAATGTTTAATCTCCCTCAATCAAAGGGGGTTATGCGGAGTCAGAAAAAATCAAAACGGCAAATTATATAGCCTGGTTTACAATAAAGTCGTTGCTCTTAATCTTGATCCTATTGAAAAAAAGCCTCTCTTCCACTTTCTCCCCGGCACTTATTCCTTGTCTGTCGCTGCCATGGGTTGTAATTTTTCCTGTCTCCATTGTCAGAATTATGACATCTCCCAAGGTCCAAAAAAAAATAGGCAAATTCTAGGCGAAGAAACAAAACCAAAAGAAATTGTAAATTCAGCTTTAAAACATCAAGTACCCAGCATTTCTTATACTTATACCGAACCGACGGTTTTTCTTGAATATGCTTTAGAAACCATGAAACTAGCCAAAAAACAAGGATTAAAAAACATTTGGGTCAGCAATGGTTATTTTTCTCCTCAAACCATAAAAATTATTACTCCTTATTTAGATGCCATCAATGTTGATTTAAAATTTTTTGACAATGAGTTATATCAAAATATCTGCGGAGCAAAATTGGAGCCTATTTTAAATAATTTGAAACTGATAAAAAAATCAAAAATTTGGTTGGAAATAACCACTTTATTGATTCCCGGCTACACGGATAAAAACAAGCAATTGGAAAAAATCGTTTTATTTATAAGAAACGAATTGGGAAAAGACGTTCCCTGGCATATTTCCGCTTTTTATTCGTGTTATAAAATGAATGATATCTCCCCTACTCCCCCGGAATTAATTCAACAGGCAATGGAAATTGGGCGAAAAAGCGGCTTAAAATACGTTTACGCCGGCAATTTAGGCTTTGATGAAGACACTTTTTGTCCTAAGTGCCAAAATAGAATAATTAGCCGCCAGGATTATGAGATAAAAAGTTACCTCCAATCAAGAGGTGTTTGTTCAAAATGCGGATATAAAATAGCCGGCGTGTTCACAAATTAAGCTTTGTAAAAAACAATTGACGGTTAAACGTTTTTTTTGTATAATAACAATATGAATAATTTTACTCTCAAAGCTCAAGAAGCTTTACAAAATGCCCATAATTTAGCCATGGAAAATAACCAACAGCAAGTTGATACCCCTCACTTAATGCTCTCTTTAATTGAACAAGAAGAAGGGGTTGTTTTAGCCCTGTTAAAAAAATTGGAAATTAACATTGAACAATTGAAAGAAAAATTAATTAAAATAATTCAAGTATTGCCTCAGATTAAAAATATTTCTAATGGCGGGTTGGCTGAAGTCTACATTACTCCCCTGCTTCAAAAAACAATCCTCCAAGCTACTAAAGAAGCCGTTCGCCTGCAGGATGAATATGTCAGCACTGAACACCTATTTTTAGCCGTGTTAACAATTACTTCAACGACAAAAAATCTTTTAAAAGAACTTGGTCTTGACTACGACCGGATTCTAAGGGTTCTAGCCGATATTAGAGGTAGTGAAAGGATAACTGAAAGGGAGCCAGAAGACAAATACCAGGTTTTAGAAAAATATACAATTAACCTGACTAAAATGGCTCGTCAGGAAGAACTTGACCCAATCATCGGCCGGGAAGAAGAAATTAGAAGAGTCATTCAGGTTCTTTGCCGGCGAACTAAAAATAATCCCGTTCTTATTGGTGAGGCTGGCGTAGGGAAAACCGCTATTGTCGAAGGCTTGGCTCAGAGAATCGTTGATGAGGATGTACCGGAATCATTGAAATCAAAAGAATTAATTTCCCTTGATTTAGGTAGTCTGGTGGCTGGTACTAAATTCAGGGGAGAATTTGAAAACAGGCTAAAAGCGGTTTTAAGGGAAATAAAAAGAACCGGTAATTATGTCCTTTCTATTGATGAACTGCATACTTTGGTTGGGGCTGGCGGAGCTGAAGGTGCTATTGATGCTTCAAATATGCTTAAACCGGCTCTAGCTCGGGGAGAGTTACATTGTATCGGTGCCACTACTTTAAGAGAATATCAGAAATACGTGGAAAAAGACGCTGCTTTAGAACGTCGCTTTCAGCCCATCTACGTAGCTGAGCCTTCGGTGGAGGACACAATTGCTATTCTTAGAGGTATTAAAGAAAAATATGAGGTTCACCACGGAATTAGAATCACTGACGAAGCCCTGATTACCGCCGCTAAACTTTCTAAAAAATACATCGCCGACCGTTTTCTACCGGATAAAGCGGTTGACTTAATGGATGAGGCCGCCTCTGCTTTGCGTATGGAAATTGAGAGTCAGCCGGAAGAATTGGATAAATTGAAAAGAAAAATGAAAAGATTAGAAATTGAAACCACCATCCTCAAAAAAGAAAAAGGCGAAAAACAGCTTCAAAAATATAAGCAGGAAATCGCAAATTTAAAAGAAAAAATCAGGGATTTCACCTTGCGCTGGAAAATGGAAAAAGATATTATCACGGAGATCCATAAAATGAAAGGTGAAATAGATAAATTTAAACAACAAGCGGAAATCGCCGAAAGAGAAGCTAATCTGCAAAAAGTGGCGGAAATCAAACACGGACAAATTCCTGAACTGGAAAAAAATATTACTGCCAATCAAAAAAAACTGACCAAAATTCAAAAAGATTGCCGCATTTTAAAAGAAGAAATTGGAGCCGAAGAAATTGCCCGGGTCGTCTCTCTCTGGACCGGTATCCCTACCACTAAAATGCTGGAAGAAGAAAGTAAAAAATTAGTCAGAATGGAACAGGAAATTCACCAGAGATTGATTAATCAGGAAAAAGCCGTTAAAGCTGTGGCTAATGCCATTAGGCGTTCGCGCGCCGGTATCGCTGAAGAAAATAAACCCATTGGTTCATTTATTTTTCTTGGTCCCAGTGGGGTGGGAAAAACTGAACTAGCTAAAAGCTTGGCTGAATTTCTTTTTGACACTGAATCCGCCTTGATCCAATTGGACATGTCTGAATACATGGAAAAACACACGGTTTCAAAAATGATTGGCTCACCACCCGGTTATATTGGTTATGAGGAAGGCGGGCAATTAACGGAAATCGTTAGAAAAAGGCCTTACAGTGTAATTCTTTTTGATGAAATCGAGAAAGCCCACCCTGAGGTTTTTAATATCCTTTTACAAATTCTAGACAACGGCCGTTTGACCGACGCTAAAGGCCGGGCGGTTAATTTCAAAAATACAGTCATTATTATGACCTCCAATCTTGGTAGCGAATTGATAAAAGACCATGCCCAAAAGGCAAGTTTCGGTTTCATCTCTCCTGAGGAAAAAACCGGAGCTCAGGAAATAATTGAAGAAAAGATACACCAGGTTTTAAAAGAAACATTTAAAACGGAATTTTTAAATAGAATTGACGAAATTATAATCTTTAAACCTTTAAGTAAAAACGACGTTAAACAAATTGTTGAACTTCAATTAAAAAAGGTTTTTGAAAGATTAAAAGAAAAAAGAATAAACTTAAAGGTCAATGAAAAAGCCAAAGATCTGATTGCGGAAATGGGTTTTGATCCTCTCTACGGCGCCCGGCCTTTAAAGAGAATTATCCAGCAGTATATACTTGATCCTTTATCTTTAAGGATTATCAGTGGAGAGATTAAATCTCATAAGACACTTAACGTGGAAGTGAAAAATAAGAAAATTGTCATTATTTAACATGAACCCCGCCCTTTCTAAAGCTCAAAATATCTCTAAAGAACAAATTCTTTTTAATTATTTTAAGTTTAGATATATTCTCTTAAACCTTAGAAAGGGCGGGGTGAATTTCAGACTGTTCACGGTCCTTTTTTTATTATTATTAATTCTAACTGTATTCCAACCCAATATTTGTTTTGGGCAGGAGCCGGTTTTTGACCCGGAATATATTGTTTCTGATAATCAACTGGCTGATTATCGGGCAATGAATCTTGATCAAATCCAGAAATTTTTAAACCAAGCCGGTGGAGCGTTAAAAGATTATTATGCGGTTGACGTTGACGGCAAGGAAAAAAGCGCCGGGGAAATAATCTATCGCGCCAGCCAGGAATATAAAATTAATCCTCAAATCTTAATCACTTTACTTCAAAGGGAAAAAAGCCTGATAACAAAAAAATCTCCTACAAAAGACGATTACAATTGGGCTACGGGGTTTACCTGTTATGATTATCTCGAGCCTGTCTCTCGTTTCCGTGGTTTTACTCGCCAAGTAGACCGTGCTGCCTGGCGTTTTCGTTATTATCTGGAACATCCATGGCAATTTCAGTTCAGGGTTGGAATTGAAACAAAAACTTTAGTTAATTCAAAAGATAAAAACCTGACTAATAAATTCGGCCGTTTTATTATACCAAAAAACATGGCAACGGCCGGATTATATATTTATGCTCCTCATCTTTATGATAACTGGCTTTTCTGGGAAATATGGCAAAATTGGTTTGTCGGCGAAGAACAAAAATATCCGGAAGGAGGTCTGGTTAGAATTAAAAACGAAAAAGGCGTCTGGCTCATTCAAAACGGTCAACGCCGACCCTTTTATTCCAAAACGGTTTTTCTTTTAAGTTATAAATTTAAAGACGTTAAAGAAATTGATACTAATGATTTGCGAGAATATCCTATTGGTTCTCCGATGGGTTTTCCTAATTATTCTTTAGTCCAGTCTTCATCGGATGTTTTTATGCTGATTGACGACGCCAAAAGGCCAATCTCTGAAAAAATGTTTAAAAATATAGGTTTCCGTCCGGAAGAAATAATCCAAGTGGAAGAGGCTGATTTGAATTCATATCAGTTAGGAAAGCCTATTCTCTCCCCTTATCCCAGTGGCGCTTTATTACAGGATAACGAAACTAAAGCGGTTTATTACGTAAAGGATGATGTCAAATACCCCATTATCGATGTTAGTATTTTACAGGCTGATTTTCCTTACAGCCACATTATTAAGGTTAATTCAAAAGAACTGGCTGATTTTGAAATCGGAGACCAGATTAAATTCAGGGATGGAACATTAATTAAATCCTCTGATCTGCCGACCGTATACGTCATCAGCCAGGAAAAACGTTTGCCAATTACATCAGGGGAAATTTTTGAAGCCATGGGTTATCAATGGGACAGTATTATAGAAGTTGACGAATCAATATTAAACATCTATCCTTTAGGAGAGGTTTTAAACATATAATAATATGATTTGTTTTGCCGCCGTTGTCCCACACTCTCCCTTGCTTATTCCAACCATAAACAGGGATAACTTAGCTAAAACCAAAAAAACCATTGATTCCTTAGAGATGATTTCCAGAATCATAAGTGAAGTCGGACCGGAAGCGTTAATAATGATTTCATCTCACGGACCTGTTCTGGAGGACGCTTTTTCCCTGAATCTATCTCAGGAATATTTTGGAGATTTTAAAACATTCGGCGATCTAACCACTAAACTTGAATTGGACGGTAATTTGGAATTGAACTATAAGATAAAAGAAAATTTTGAAACAAATTTTTCAGATATTCCCCTAACTATGATTACTGAACCGAACTTGGATTATAGTTTTTCCGTTCCTTTGTACTATTTTATAAAAAAATATAAGGAATTTTCCCTAATGCCTGTAGGTTCTTGCGGTCTGGATTATCAAAAACATTTAGAATTCGGGCAAAAATTGAAAGAAGAATTAATTCTTAACAATAAAAAGGTTGGCGTTATTGTTTCTGCTAATTTCTGTAACTGCTCGGAAGAAGAGACGTCAAAAAATATTTTTCCGGGTAAAAATTTTGACCAAAAGCTGATTAAATTGATTCAGAACAGGCAAATCAACCAGTTCCTAAATCTAGACCAAAAATTAATAAAAAAATTCAAAGAAGTAAGCCTACCCTCCATTCTGGTCTTGTTGGGAATCTTAAAAGATTTGAGTTATAAAACGGAAATCCTCTCTTACGAGACTCCGTTTGGAGCCGGTCAAGCGGTAATAAACTTTAACTTTAATTCAAATATATCTAATATATAAATAATAAAATATTTTAATCTAAAACTTATGTCTATTTATCTGTGGATTATAATCGTCGTTCTGGTACTCTTGATTCTCTGGCTGGTTGGCGTTTATAACGGCCTTATACGCTGGCGCAATCGGGTTAAAGAATCGTGGTCTGACATCGATGTTCAATTAAAACGTCGTTATAACCTTATTCCTAACTTAGTTAATGCGGTCAAGGGCTATGCGGCCCATGAAAAAGAGGTCTTTACTAATGTCACTGAAGCCCGAACAAGGGCCATGGGAACGGAAACACCTCAAGCTAAAGCGGAAGCGGAAAAAGGATTAACTGGAGCATTAAAAACCTTATTCGCCGTAGCTGAGAATTATCCCCAGCTTCGCGCTTCTGAAAATTTTCAAAAACTCCAGGATGAATTAACTGATACGGAAAATAAAATACAGGCGGCTAGAAGATTTTACAACGGCAATGTCAGGGACTTTAACACTAAGCAAGAAGTCTTTCCTGTTAATCTCCTGGTTCCAACCCTGGGCTTTAAAAAAGCGGAATTCTTTGAAATAGAAAACGAAGAAGAAAAAATGGTTCCCCAAGTTAAATTTTAGAAATTCTTCTAAAACAAAAGAGAGATTAAAAATCTCCCTTTTGTTTTTATAAATTACCACTTGATTTTATTTCCAATATTCCAAAGCTTGCTTTAATTCCAAATGACTTTGAGCATAAATTTTTAAAGAAATATTTTCCATTACTGCTTCTACCGCTTGACTGGCCGCCTTGGCGCCAGCCGCGCTTCCTTGGGGATGCCCATGGATACCGCCACCGAAATTAATGATTAAATCAAATCCCAAAATTTCTATTAGCTTAGCGGTCAGTCCGGGATGTAATCCACCTGAAGCAATGGGTAAAACCGGCTTGAGATTACTCCAGTTCTCTCTTAATTTGTCAAATTCTTGCCAATCTTCCTTTAATAATTCATTGATTCTTAAGACTTCTTTCTCTTCTCCTTCCATCTTTCCCACCACCGTGCCGGTATGCAATTGGTCAATGCCGGCCAAACGGGCTAAATTAGCCAAAACAAGCATTGAAATACCATGTTTTTTATTTCGAGTAAAAGCCGAATGTCCGGCCCGATGACCGTGAATAATCAAGTCCAGATTATGATTTCTTAAAGACTGAACTCCGGCCCAACCCGCGGTAACAATGTCAACCATAACACATAGACCGCCTGATCTT
>CAZAGY010000034.1:0-8204 GCA_964485025.1 uncultured Gammaproteobacteria bacterium | reverse complement strand
TCTTTGGCTTCTTTTTTTGGTGCAGCCTTCACCATTTTTGTTTCAGCTTTTTTAATTGTGGAGTCGCCCAAGCAAGCGCGCCAGCGAAAATTGGACAACGCCATTTTAGAAAATTTTAATCTTATTGATTCGGGGCTTAATAATTATTACGAAAAAAATAAAAAATTGCCGGACAGTTTACAGGAATTAAGAACCGATGTGTTGTTTATAACCGAACAAAATACAATAGATCCGATTACCGGACAGTCCTATGAATATAAATTACTAGGAGACAGACGGTATCAGCTTTGCGCTACGTTTAGAACTTCAAACGTGGATAGCGAAACTGATATGATGAGCCAATATTACCGCGAACAGTGGCCACACAAAACAGGATTCCAATGTCTTGAACAAATCATCAGAATCGTCAACGGCATGGAAATAAGCGATTAAAAAGGAGGGAATCAATAGGTGTCGATTTTAAAAGTGGAGACTTTTAAAGAAATTTTTTTCAAAGACGGTATACTGTTGTAACTAAACGGCGACAGCCCTCATAAAAAGATTAATATTATTATGGATACTGACCTAAAAAGATTAGTTGTTCAAGAATTTTCCGGGAAGAATGCTTAAAGTCAATATATAAAGAAAGCAGAAGAAGGATTGCGGATATCAGAAAAACATTTTATTAATAGAGAGGCAACAGATACACAGAGAACCTATACAACCAAGCAATATATCCATTAAAATAAATTGGTTCGGTTTGACCTTTTACTAAATTAAATATCGACTTTTATAAGATTATGATTTATAATAGGGAAAGACTAATTTGTCAATTATAAAAGATATGATCAAACATAAATGTTCATTTTTAATAATTTTTATTATTTTAAGTTTTATTGCTTTTCAAGTTCCAGTTTCCAAAATTGTTGGTTCGGGTCAGGACTTTACTCTTTTTGAATTTATAGCTCCTATTGGCGGAATGTTTTTAGGACCACTTTTTGGCGCTATTTCAGCTTTTATAGTTAGGGGCGCAAATATATTTATTACTAGACAAACCTTGGACTTTTTAACAGTGATGCGCTTTTTGCCAATGATTTTAGCTGCGATATATTTTGGTTTAAAGGGAAGAAAAATGGCCATAATCTTTCCTTTTTGTATTGTTTTATTTTTAATTCATCCTATCGGTCAAAAAGCTTGGCTTTATCCTTTAATTTGGTTGATTCCTTTAGCGGCTAGTTTTGGTAAAAGAAGATTGATTTTAAACGGTTTGGGAGCGACTTTTATGGCTCACGCTGTTGGTTCAGTTATTTTTCTTTATGCTTTCGGCTTAACCCCTCAAATTTGGTTGGGCTTGATACCCGTGGTTTTAATTGAACGCGGTTGTTTTGCTATAGGAATTTGGGCTAGTTATTTGGCGGTCAACACAGTTTTAGATAAATTAGTTGAGATCAAAGGGGTGAAGATATTAAAACCCTTGGTCAACAAGAATTATATTTTTTCTTCGGAATTCTTTAAATCTTATGCCTAAAATCCATCTATTTTATAGATGATATAAACGGGCTGCATTTATTATGCAGCCCTTTGCAGTAATCTAAAAAAATGTTTGTTAAAGCAATTAGAACAAGACGGTTTATTCCCCCCAAAGACGATTTATTTTCTCTTATTAAACAGAGTTTTTTAAATATAGATTTAAAAGAAAAATCAATAATAGTTATCACATCTAAAATAGTTTCTATTTGGCAGGGGCAATGTGTAAAAATGAATTCGGTTAAAAATAAAGATAATTTAATTAAAAAAGAGGCAGACCTTTACCTTGATGAGAATAGAGAGCCCAAGGGCTATGTTACACTAACTATTAAGAATAATATTTTAATTCCAAACGCTGGTATTGATGAAAGCAACGGTAATGGATATTTCATTCTCTGGCCCAAAGAGCCATTTTTACTGGCAAAACAAATTTATGATTTTATTAAAAAAAATTATTGTTTGAATAATTTTGGGATAATTATTTCTGATAGTTGCTGTACCCCATTAAGGCGAGGGACTTCGGCGGTCTCAATTGCCTATTATGGCTTTTATCCTTTGAAAGATTATCGCGGGACCAAAGATATATTTAAACGGGGAATGAAGATCTCTCAATCTAACATAGCTGATGCTTTAGCCGCAGCAGCAGTTATTGTTATGGGGGAAGGCGATGAACAAACCCCAATTGCGGTTATTCAAGATGTTGATTTTGTAAAATTCAAAGAATTTGACTCTACAGATTATAATCCTTTAAAAATAGACAGAGGCGATGATATTTACGCTCCTTTATTAGAAGCAGTTAAATGGAAGAAGAGAAAGAATGGGAGACAAGGGGGAGCTTAAATTTTAATTAAAAATTAAGAATTAATGAAATATTTATATCTGAATAACACTTTGTTAGAGAGGTTTTTAAAGAAAGATGCTCGATTTTAATTTTTAAAAAATATTTTTAGTAAAAATATCTTATTTTTACTCATTGTTTTTATAGTATAATAAGTATCAATAGCGTTGAATTAATATTATATCATTTTTTAACCCATGCCCGTTTCTCAACTTACTCTTATTTTTGCATTTTTAGCCATGGCTTTTTGGGGAGTGGGTGATTTTTTAATTCAAAGAATAGTCAAGAGGGTCGGCGATTTTCAAACCTTATTATGGATAGATCTTATTGCCGGCTTTTTTTTAATTCCTTTTGTTGCGAGTGATCTGCCGGCGATTTTAACTTGGCCCAATGTTTTATCATTAATGGTCATGACCGTAATTTATTTGTGGTACGGTATTTTTCTTTTTAAGGCCTATAATAAAGGTAAATTAGCGGTAGTCGAAGTTATAATGATCGGGGAATTGCCGTTTACGATTATTTTAGGATTAATCTTTTTTCGGGAGAAACTTGACCTTAGTCAGGTGCTCGTAATATTACTTATTATTTCGGGTACTCTTTTGATATCAAAAAGCCGAATGACCTGGTGGGACAGGATTAAGGATTTTTTTACGGGCAAAAGAGTTGTTTGGGAAAAAGGAGTGCTATTGGCGACTGTTGCTGTTGTCTTCAGCGCTTTGTATAATTTTTTGACCGCTGTTAACTCGCGCAACATATCAGCTTTTATTGCGGTATGGTTTCCATGGATGCTGAGCTCATTATTTTTATTGACTTATATCGTTTATAAAAAAGGTTTAAAATCATTTTGGCAAACCAGCTTAAATTATAAATATTTGATTTTATTTACAGGCATTATCGATACGGCTGCCTGGGTATTTTATGCCTTTGCAACCGAGAATGGAAAAATTTCCGTTGTTACCACAATCGTTACCGGTTATGCTGTAATTGCTTTAATTTTAGGAGTAAAATTTAATAAAGAGCGAATAAGCGGTTGGCAGTATTTAGGTGCAATTTTGGTTTTTTTTGGAGTGGCTATCATGAGTTTTATTGGAAAATAAAATATATGTATATATTATACTGTCCTCATTTGTCTTGTCCTTCGGCTTCACTCAGGACTTATAGGTTTTATTTATTTGAACCCCGCCAGAGGCGGGTAAACGGACAGGCCGACGAGCTCTGTCATTAAAATCCAATATTTTTATCCCCGGAAACGCTTTCAGAACTTTTTTTCAGATTTCCGGACCCGAGAGAGGGAGCCGTTGTGTACGAACAGAGGTTAAATCTCTGTTTTTGCTTTATAAAAAATTACATAAATTAAAACGGCGGAATGAACGCATTCCGCCGTTTCCCAATTCTTATAATAGTTTCTTAAAATGGTCTCAAATCCCAATTAAACGACAATCCGGTTTTGTCGTACTTCAATTCGAATTCCTTACTTCTTGTGGTTGGTAGGGCGTTTATTATAGATGGTCCTCCATAGATACTAAAACCCTTCCATAAATAAACTTTCAAGTATAATGATACGGGGAGGCACCTGGCGAGTAAATAATTTTCTTTTTTTTCTAAGCAACCCCATCTGTCCCATCCATTAGAAGTTCTGATAGTAAAATAAGACGCGGATAAACCAATGGATAATAAGTTGTTTTTAACAATTCTCTCAATTGACATTTCTGGTAAAAACATATCGCCCTGTTGCAAAAGACAATAAGTGAGAGCTGCTCCCTCATCTCTATTTTCTGTTCCCACTTCGTTTGTATAATTACGTTCAACTATATCGTCATTGAGCAAAGTAATAAACGAACATTTCATTTCAAAAAGGTAATTTTGGGATAAGTAAAAATACGCGCCAACCCCAAGCAAAAAAATTCCTGATGTTTTTAAAAATTTTGGGTCAATAGGGCCTGCATTATAGCGAGGAACATAACCATCATCTTCGTGAATTGGAATATTTCTGAAGTAGAAGGGTGGCATAACAGTTACTTTTGAGAGGAAACCTTGACTATAAAAGAAAAGGTTTTTGGGTGTTCCTTCACTCAATACCGGTGTGATCCAGAAAAGTATTAACACTAAACAACTCACCAAGCGCAAATTTAAATTTGAAAGAACTTTCATCTTACACCTCCTTGTTTTGTTTGATTGTCGAATTATCACTTTGGTAATCCTGTTTGGATTATGTGTTTTTTTAGAGATTTGTCAATAGGAGAAAAAAGTACCCGATACCTTTTTTATTTTTTTTTGTATCAAAAAAGCTGGCCTAATTCAGCCAGCTTTTTATCTTGGTTAATTGTCTAAAAATTATTGTATATAGGATTTCTCATCAGCATGTCTTTCTGCCACATTTTAGCGCATATGGGAATAAGAATAAAAGGCAGAAAAAAGCCTATTGCTATACCCATAAATACATTTAAACCGAAAATCCAAAATTGAAGTATTCCCATGCCAACACCAATCGTAAGTGGTAAGAGTCGAGCAAGAGATGTTCCTAATTCAAGATTTCCTGACAAACTGATACGACCGCTAATACCCAAGGACAAGAAAATTAGTTGACTTCCAATAGCAGCAATGATTACAGTTATAATAGTATAAGTGTTACCTGCAATTGTGAAAAATTCTTTTGCTATGTCGCGGCCTAAAATTATTGACGTGGCTGTTGTTGCTAATAAAGACCAGACAATAATTGTATTTGCTAAATAATGCCAAGCAATAGTAATATTGCAGGCTAATTTGTCACTTTTTACTGGAATAGATGCACCAATAATTTGACCAATTATTAGCCCAAATAATCCTACAATTATTGAAAGCGCGAATGCTCCGTATCCCTTTATTCCCGCAGACGAAACATCTATTAATTGGTTAATCCCCAATTCCCATTTCTCATTCAGTATTTGGAAAATTTTATAGCTGCAGACAAGAAAACCGACACTTCCCAGAAAACGAGAAATACCCATACAAAGATAAGGTTTTGTTTTAACCATGATGTCCTCCTTGTTTTTTTAAAGAATATTTTATATGTTTATCCTTAATTAAAATATTACAGTTATTATATTAATTTGTCAAATCAAATTTGTGGAGTAAATCACATTCAATTTTCAATAATTATTTAATTTAAAGTTCATAGTTTCAAGGCAGACCTCCGTTAGGGCGGTTTTTAAAACCCGGAATGACGCCCTAACCTTTGATAATAATTTGGTTGCGATACGAATAGATATTTATTTATTTTATTATCTGAATATGTTAATATATATTTTATAACTTCCTGGAAAGATTTTTTATGACCAAAGTATATTTTTTAAAACAATTTAATGACTTGGAATCGAAAACCAGGGATATTTTAAAGGACTTTTATCAAAAAGGTTCCGAGGTAATGGTTAAGGTTCATTTTGGTGAACCTGGCAATGATTATGCCCTTAAACCGAACGATATAGAACCCATTATCAAGGCTTTGAAGTTTTTAGGCTTAAATGCGATTTTAGTTGATACACCTGTTGCCTATAATTCTCCAAGGAATACGGTAAAAGGTTATGAAAGAGCGGTTAAAGAAAGGGGTTATGACGTTTTAGCTCCTTTTTTAATTTCAGACAAATATCAACAGATTAAAACAAAGGATTTTACAGCTGAAGTTTGCGAGGAATTAATCAAAGCAGAAAACGTTCTGGTTATTTCTCATGTCAAAGGACATGCTTGTTCCGGTTTTGGCGGCGCCATTAAGAATTTAGGCATGGGCGGGGTCAGTAAAGAGACGAAAGCACTGGAGCATGAATTATCAAAGCCGCAATTAGTTTCTTTGTGCCAGGGTTGTGGCCTTTGTACTCAGGTTTGTCCGGCCAAGGCTTTAAAAATGGTTGATGGTCAGGTGGAAATTAATTTAAATTTCTGTTGGGGGTGTTCAATCTGCCAACTTTATTGTCCTGCCGGGTGTTTAAAACCTCAAAAAGCCATATTCGACGATTTATTAGCCCAGGGAGCGGGAGCAGTAATCAATAATCTGCCCCAGAATACTTTTTATATAAACATAATCAGGAATATCACTAGGCTCTGCGATTGCGAAAGGAATCCAGGAGAAATTGTTTCACCGGATATTGGCATTCTATTTTCAGACAACCCCGTGGCCATTGATAGAGCCAGCGTTGACTTAGTTAATCAGGTTAATAACCATGAGGTATTTAAAGAGGCAAGCCATAAAGATCCTTTACTGCACGTTAAATTCGCTAAAGAATATATTAATAAAAAATGGGACTACAAATTAGTTTTAATTTAAACCTTGACAAAGCAGGATTTTTTTGTTATAATTTGATTAACATATTTAAGGGAGGTCAAAATGAAAGCATGGGAAAAAGTTGTTTGGACTACAATAGGATTTGCAGTGCTGGGGATGATCGTGGCGATCATCATTGTTTCAGAATGGGCCGAGTATCCTCATTCAAATGGCTTGCCAGGCAAGCCATTTGAAGAGTTTCTCTGGAAAATAACAGCAATGTTTGCTATGACCGGCGCTGCCGTTAGTAGCATAAAATGCTACTACAATAATAAACATCATCTTAAAGGGTCCTAAGGGCCCTTTAAACGTACAAAAAAATCAGAATACTTATAGATATAAATCAATAAAGAATATTATTGAAGTTAAAAGCCCCTTTTACGGGGGCTTTTAGTACGGGCGTCAGGCACCAGGGGTTATATGAGAAAAAACACAAATGAAAGATTCCCCATGAGCCGGGAGGATTGGCTCATTGATACCTGACGCTTAATTATTTGGAGACGTCCATCAGCGATTTGATTATCGGTCAAGTCTTGAACCGACAGACATCTCCTCTCCTTTTATTAATTTAAAAGATAAGTTTATAATAATATTATATACCTGATCTATAAAAAAGCAATGTTTTTATTGTTGAAAAGGTAAAAAAGGAGTATAATGGAAAAATAATGGGAATAATTTTTAAGGAATGAAAAACGTTAAATTCAAGGATTTAAAAAAACAATATCAGATTCTTTTAAATGAAGCGGAAAAAGTGACGGAAAAAGCTTATGCCCCTTATAGTTGTTTTCGGGTCGGCGCCGCTCTTTTGACAAGAAAAGGAAAGATTATTGTCGGTTCAAACGTTGAGAATGCGAGTTATGGCTTAACCGTTTGTGCTGAGCGTTCGGCCTTAATCAACGCCAATATTTTAGGAGAGCGTTGTTTTAAGGCCTTAGCCGTGATTGCCAAAGGCGGACCTAAAGTCGCAAAGGAAGTCATCAGTCCCTGTGGCTCCTGCCGGCAGATGATTTTTGAGTTTTCCAAAATAAGCGGCGAGGACACAGAAATAATAATGTCGGATTCAAAGAGAAACAAAATTAAAATTGCCAGGATTTCCGAATTACTTCCCTTGGCCTATGGTCCTGAAAATTTAGGCATGGAGGTAAAAAAATACTAGTTTTCAAGGCAAGTATTCCAAATATTTTTATTCGTAAAATAAAATTATGATTGATACTCACGCGCATTTGAATTTTAGGGCCTTTAATCATGATTATCAAGAGGTTATTAGCGATAATTTTGAAAACGGTTTAAAAGCCATGATTAATGTCGGCTCTAATTTGGAAACGAGCGAAAAAGCGATAAAAATCGCTCATGAATTTGAAAATTGTTACGCGGGAATAGGCTTACATCCCATTCATGTTGAAGACGAAAAATTTAATGAAAAGAAATACGAAGAATTGATTGGGAAAAACAAGAAAAAAGTCAAAGCGGTGGGGGAGAGCGGATTGGACTTTTACCACTCTGAAGAAAATAAAGAAAAACAAAAAGAAGTATTTTTAGAACACATTGGATTGACCGATACGTTTA
>CAZAGY010000033.1:0-8368 GCA_964485025.1 uncultured Gammaproteobacteria bacterium | reverse complement strand
CTTGGGGATTGGGTGCTTGGGATTGAAAATTAAAACCCGATACCTGATTACCTGATTATATGCCGTATTTCTGCCATTTCGGAACATTGCTTTTTACTTTGCGCTCATAGCCGGAATAAGTTCCGTTAGCATTAATCTCAATGCCGATGGGCAAGTCTCCGGTCGGCGTTAAAATATAGCTTTCCGGTGAATCGCCCAGATTATTAATCCTTAATTTGTAATACTTGGTCGCGTAATCACTAATCGTAAAGGTATAGGGAAAAGTTATACTGAAACTCTGACTGACTGTCGAGGAGCAGACCCGAGGCGTGCCTTCAGTAGTGGTGCATTCATAAACAATAATATCTGTTCCGGTTGAACCAAGGCGGCGAATTTCAATGCTGGCGGGATAAACGGCGCCATCGATATCTATATCCAGTTGAAAAGATTCATTGGCCTCCAGGGTAATGGTCCAGGGATTGCCATTAGTGATTGAGCCGTCAGCGCAACCCGCTCCCGGGGTCGGACAATTGGTATCGGCGCTGACCGTGGCGGAATAGTCCGATTCAGTGTCGCTCATTGTCCCACTTAAACTAAAAAGGGATATATCGTCGTAATTTTTAAAAACCTTGTAACAGGCTTTTTCTAAGGCCGTTTCCGCGGCAAAAAAAGCTTTCTCCGAAATCTCTGTTCCCTGGACCACTTGGCTGTGACGGATAATCGTTTCCCCCACCAGAATTGTTCCGGTTAAAATAGAACTCAATACCAAAAGAGTTAAAATCAAAGAAATGGCTTTTTGGCTTTTTTTAAATTTTTTCATATGTTATTTCCGGTAGGTGTATCTTTGGGGAATAGTCTGCTGTAAAACCATCTCTTTATTCCCGGTTTTTTCAATTAAAGATTTTAGTTTTAAAACAATGGTGACTCGGGGATGGATATAAGAAATTGAACCGGCGGCAAAAGGATTGTTAACCGGATTGATATAGAAATCAAGGCGTTCAACGCTGATATTGGTCATGGTGATGCTTTGGTAATCCGCTTCGCCGCAGTCGGAATCTTCGCACCTTTGGATAACGCACCGGCCGGAAGCGCAGGTTCCGGCACTTAGGGTTGTTTTGTACCTGATTTCTTTCGGCGTAAAATCCAGCAGACAAAGTTTGTCAATCAGGCCGTCAATGGCAATGGTCCCGCAATCGCCGCCGCCATAACTGTCATAATCAATCATGCCGGCCCGAACGTCTTTAACAAGCAGGCTCATTAAATATTGCCCGTCTTCCTGTATATCAAGCTGGCCCAAAGTTTTTTCCCGCGTGCCGATGACATTAATGTAAATGCCCATAGTGGCCGTAATCGCAATAACCAAAATGCCCATGGAAACCATCAGCTCGATAAGGGTGAAAGATTGAGCGCTTAGGTGCTTGGGTGCTTGGGGATTGGGAATTGGGGAACGGATACTTGGGAATTGGATATTTTGCCGGCGGCGTAAAAAATTAATATAAACATTGGTCCGTTCTATTAACTGAGTTAACTGAGTGATTTTTTTAATGATTAAATTTAACATATTTTCCTAATTACCTGATTACCTGATTACCCGGTTTATCGCCAGTCGGTTAAACGGCTTTCTAAGGTCACGGTATGGACTCTTTCCCTTTCCAGCCAGTAAACCGTGGAAGTAATTTTCTTTTCGCAATTGGCGGCGCAACTTCCTCCCAAGTCATCGCCGTCGGCAACAGTCACCATCCGGCGGAAAACCCCGACAGAAGCACAATGAGTATGCAGGTCGTTAGCTTGACGGCAAAGATGACAATTAAGACAATTCGCTATTGTCTCCTCTCCTGAAAAAGTGGCTGGCCTGTCCAAAGCCGTGGCATCATAATCAAGAATATAATCATCGTTGGCGGTTAAACCATATGGCCAGGATTGGTCGGGGTCCAAGCGGTTGCTATTAACAATGGTATAAACAATTTCTATTCCTTCGCGAGCCAAATCAGTGGCCATCACCCTTTCCGCCGATTGGCCACCCAAAACAACCTGGGTTAATCCCACAGTCAAAATAGCCACAATGGCTGTGACAATAATACCAATGGCAACGATGGTTTCAATTAGGCTTTGGGATTGGGTACTTGGGTGCTTGGGTGCTTGGGGATTGGGAATTGGGGAATGGATACTTGGGAATTGGGTATTTTGCCGGCGGCGTAAAAAATTAATATAAGCATTAATCTGTTTTAGTAATTGAGTATATTTTTTATCAATTAAATCTGTGTTTTTAATAGAAATAAAACCCTTTTTCTGACTTTTCTTAATACCATTTCTTGTCTCTTCCGCTTCGCCTCTGGCAATATAAAATTTATTTATCTTATCCTGAAAAGAATATCTACCATAACCCTCGGCAATATTATCACTAACAGAAGACGAAGATCGTCTTAATTGATTAACTGAACGATATTTTTCATCAGCCGGAAAATTTTTAGTTAATTTGTAAATAAAAACTTCTAACTTCTCAGCTAATTTATAAATTTCTAAATTATCTAAACCTGTATTATCAGTATTCATAAATCCTAATTACCTAATTAACCAATTACCCAACTATTCTATTTTGCGGACATCAACCTCGCCCTGGCTGTTGACCCGCACATAAGCATAAAAATTAGTATCAAGATGCTGAAGTAAAATTAAGACCCGGTCAGTATCGGTTAAGGGAACTCCTCCTGAACCGCTGCTGATATAAATCGGGCCATACGGCGGCTTGAAAATAATTGAAATTATGGAATCCGACGGGGTCATATTCACCTGTTCCGGCAGGGTGAAAGTTTGAATTTCCGTATCGTTGACATCGTATTCATAACTGCCCGCTTCAGAGGTGTTGGCAAAAAGCTTGTATGAATCAGGAGTGGTGGAAATATCAAAATAAACGCCGTAACCGCCGTCCGGCCGGGAAGAATTTATTTGTTTTCCGCTTAAGGCCATCATCTGCGCCTGCCTGATGATTCCGGCCATTTTCTCGGCTGAAGAATTCAGGTCTATTGAACGACCGCCGACCCGCATATTAACAAAAACAGCTCCTCCAATCAGGGCGCTAATACTAATAACTATCATTAATTCAATGAGGGTGAACCCCTTATTGTCGGAGCATTGGAACATCGGAACATTGAAACAAGTGTTTTTATGTTTTAATGTTCTCATGTTTTCATAATTATATCTATTATCTCCTGGCCGAAGACAAAAAGAAAAAAAGTCCCCAAAGCCAAAAACGGACCCAGGGGGATTTCACTTTTAACTCCTTTTTTCTTGAAAATAATCAAAAACAGGCTGGCAACGGACCCGATTAAATAGGATATCACCAAAGCCAGACAAATTGTTGACCAATGGCCCAAAACCGCAGCCATAAAAAAGCCGATGCGCAAATCACCCAGGCCTATTCCCTTGCCTCTGGTCAGAATATATTGGCAGGCGAAAAAACCGACGCCGATTAAAATTGCCAAAATCATCTGGCCTAACCGGGCTAAAAAATCCAACCCGGCCAAAGAATTTATCAGGGGGTTGGCCGAGAAATTCAATATCAGCACCAAACCGGCCCCGGGCAGAAGCACCGAATCCTCAATAGCCATGTATTTCAGGTCATAAACGAATATAAAAACCAAAATGAAATAAACCAGCCAAGCGCGGATAATCTCCAAAATATCCAAAACAAAACTCCGGCTGCCTAAAACTAAAAAATCAATTCCGGAGAAAGAAAATTTAATCAAGGGAAGAATAAATAAAAATCCCATTAACAGTTCAACGATGGGATATTGCCAGGAAATTTTTTGGTGGCATTGCCGACACCTGCCTTTTAACAGAATAAAAGATATCAAAGGAATATTATCATACCAAATAATCTGTTTTTTGCACTTGGGACAAAAAGAACGGCCGGAGATGGTTTGCTTGCCGGCCAACCGGTAAATCAAACAATTTAAAAAACTTCCGAAAGATAAACCGATGAAAAAAATTATCAGATAAAAAAGTATGATCATAAGTAAATTGAACTTGCTTTAATTATACCGTATTTTTGCAGGGGTTCAACCCCTACGAAAAGCATTTCCGCCCGAGAACTTCAAGGGTGAGCCCTTCGGCAGTGAGCCCGAGACAATCGGACTGCCCGGTCGAACCGCTAACATAGTTAAGGAGCGAGACTCCTCAACTATTCTCATTATTTTTTGGCTAAAATAAAAAAGTTAAAAATTAACTCAAATTTCTTCGCTTTAATAAGGGAAAAACCGGCATTTTTGATTATTTCTTTTATTTTAGGCATGGGGAAATACCTCTTATGGTCTTCCAATTCTTCCCGGTCAATAATTCTTAATTTATAGGCTAAAAAATTCAGAACTAAATCCGTTATCGGCGCCGGTACGGTAATTAACAAATAACCGCCTGTTTTTAAAACGCGATGACATTCTTTTAAAACCTCTTCGGGATAATCCAGATGTTCTAAAACCGCCAATATCGTTAAATAATCCACGCTTTCATTCGCCAAAGGAATTTGTTTTCTTAAATCCATTTTAATCAGTTTTAAATTATCAAATTCCCGACTTAAAACCTTTTTATCAATGCCAATGCCTTGTTTGATTTTTTTCTTTAACAAATTCAATAAATGGGCGTCTTTACCGCAACCCAAATCAAAAAGTATCGCCCCGGGAGGGATATATTTTAAAACTTTTTTTGTTCTTAAAAATCTGATGAAGTCGTCGAGAAGCATATATAAAGTTTATATGGCCAGCGCGCCAGCCTTAAAAACAAAGAAATAAACAAACCGTATTTTTTTTGCCAGTAATAAGATTGTGACTGGTAATATAATTTCTTGCGATTTTTGTTGTCGGTTAAACTTTTACCGCCTAAATGCACCACCTTGATTTCAGGCATAACTTCTATCTCATAGCCCATTTTTTTAACCCGTTGACAAAAATCCCGGTCTTCAAAATACATAAAAAATTTTTCGTCAAATCCTCCGACATCCCTGAAAACATTTCTCCTGACGAACAAAGCGGCGCCGGAAACCCAGGTTAGGGATTGGGTAATCGGGTAATCAGGGATTGGGTAATCGGGTAATCGGGGACTAGGTGCTTGAGTACTTGGAAATTGGGAAAAAATTTTGTTTTTTATCAAGTGAAAAATTTCTCCTTTATGACCGCAAGCCCAGGGCTGAGACGAACCGTCCGGTAAAACCAGTCCGGGCGCGACGATGGCCAAACGATTGTTTCCTTTAAAGGCTTCAATAACCGGTTTAAAAATATCTTCCTGAATCAAAGTATCCGGATTCAGAAAAAACAGCAACTCCCCATGGCTATTCCCGGCCGCCAGATTATTAGCCCGGCTAAAACCCTGATTCTCGCGATTAATCAACAATTTAACTTCTGAAAAATTATTTCTAACCATCGCAACGCCGTCGTCTGAAGAATTATTGTCAACAACCATAACTCCACTTAAATAAAAACTGTATTTTAAAAGGGATATCAAACAATTTTTTAAAACTTTTTCGCTGTTGTAATTGACAATGATAACCGAAACATTCATATTGATTTGATTGACATTAAAATTAAAAATGTCTAAATTAATTGAGGTATGTCATTTTATAAACCGAACAACGAATGCCCGGTTTGCGGGCGGGAATCAGAATTTAAATTCATTAAAGACCATAAAAACCAGTATGGCGATTTTTCTCTTTGGCAGTGCCATCAATGTCTGGTCCGGTTCTGGCTGCCGTTTGAAAACCCGACGGCGCGGGAATGGTATGAAAAAACAGACCCCTATAATATCAAGAAAAACAACCAAGCGAGAAAACTGCACCATTACCACAAAAAATTCATCGAACTGCATAAAAAAGAAATCGTCAAAAACAGAATTCTTGATTTGGGTTGCGGAACCGGGGAATTCGTCGCTGAATTGGAAAAATTCGGCGGAGAGGCCTGGGGAACGGACATTGACCAACCAGCCGTAGAAATCGCCAAAAAATTCAATTTGAAAAATGTTTATCCTTTACCGATTGAAAATTTTTTTGAAAAAGAAAACTTACCCAGCTTTGATTATATCACAATTTTCGAAGTATTAGAACACGTTGGCAATCCCTTGGAAATCATAAAAAAAGCAAAAAATCTGCTGACGCCGGAAGGAAAAATAGTCATCAGCCTGCCTTCAAGAAAAAGAATCTTTCCCGAGCTGAGCGAATGGGATTATCCTTTACACCATCTCAGCCGATGGAGCCCGGAAGCTTTAAGAAAATTTCTCTCCTTGGCCGGGTATAAAAATATAAAAATCAGAATTTTCGGCAAATTTCATTACCTCTACGAACTGTCTTTACAACTGATTATTCCTAAAAAACTGGTGGCTAAAACCAAAAAGGAAATCTCAAGGGCTGAAGGGCCAAAAGAGTCAAACAATAAAATAAAACAAAAAATTCTAAAATCAATTTATCCTTTAGCCCGCTTAATCGCCGTTTTTTTAATCCCCTATCTGCTGACCGCTTTACTTTTTTTACCCACGGTCATCTTCTTTCCCCGGACCGGCTCTTTATATGTTGAAGCGGAAAAAAACTAAAAAATATGCCTTTAATCAAAAAAATTATCCGGCGGTTCTTCTTCGCCAATAAAAATTTACTTTACCGGGCCTTGGGTAAACAGCCAAAACCAAGGTGGCTTTGGTTTGAATTAACTGACCGATGCAACTCCCACTGCACTCATTGCCATATCTGGCAAAAAAAACCCATTGATAATCCTTTGTCTTTGGAAGAAATAAAGAAAACTTTAAGCGATCCTCTTTTTTCCGATTTGGAAAGCATTGTCAATTCCGGCGGCGAGCCCGTTCTCCGGCCTGATTTGGAAGAAATTTTGTCGGCCGAACATGAGATTCTTCCTCAGGCGAAAATTGACCTGAGCACTAATGGAATTTTATCCGAAAAAATAATTACCGTGGTGGAGAATGTTCTTAAAAAAGGCATTCCTTTGAATGTCGGGGTTTCTTTGGACGCCGTCGGCCAAAACCACGACCGAATAAGGGGGGTGCCGGGAAATTTCAGCCAAGTCGATTATTTGTTAAAAAAACTTTTAAATTTAAAAAAAACGTATCCCAAAAAACTTTTCATTATTCTGGGTTTCACTTTATCCGACCTGACTCTGCCTTATCTGGAAGAAACCAGAAAATATGCCGATAAACTGAAAGTTGAAATTTCCGTCCAATGGTATCATCAGTCATCTTTTTATGAAAACGCGGCTTTAAACGACAAGGGCAGTCAAGAAATGTCCAAGGCGGTCGATTCCCTGCCTAAAACCATTCTTCAGGATAAATGGATAAAATGGCTTGAGCAAAAACCGATAAAATTCATGTGCTTTGCCTCCCGGACTTTCTGCGCTTTGAAATGCAACGGAGACATGGTGCCCTGCCTGAATTTCTGGGATGATTCCCTGGGCAACGTCAGAAAAGAAACGCCGACTGAAATTTGGCAAAGTGAAAAAACAAAAGAAATACAAAAAAAGATTATAAAAAAATGCCCCGGCTGTTTGAATTCCTGGGGCTTATGGTGGAGCGTCAGTTCAAGTTTTTATCCGCGCCTGGTTTATTATTTTAAAAACCCAAAATCCTTTTTTGAAAGATTGAAAAAATCAAAAAACTAATTTTTTTGCAAAAGCAGTTCTTCAAACTTTTGCGACGATTTCTTCCAGGTAAAATCCTGGATTTTTTTGTGTCCTTTATCGGAAAAGTTTTTCAATTTTTCTTCGTCCTCAATCAGTAAAACAGATTTTTCCGCCATCAATTCCGGTTTATTAACCGGCACGATTATCGCCGAATCTTCGTCCGCGTAATCCCTAACCCCGCCGGTGTCGGTACAAACCACGGCGCATTTATTGGCCATGGCCTCCATGGGCGGAATGCCAAATCCTTCCAACCGGGAAGGCCAAAGAAATATATCCGCCTGGGCATAAAGTTCTTTTAACCGATTCCGACTCGGCTGATAATAAAATTTGGCGATTTTTAATAAAGAACGCGGCGGCTTATAGGCGCCGAATAAAACCAACTCTGTTTCCGGATGTTTTTGTTTGATGATTTGATACGCTTCAAGGCCGTCAGCGAACCCCTTTTTTGTCAGAACGTGATATTGCATCAAAATTTTTTTATTTTGATTGAATATCTTTTCCTTTTCCAACATCATTCCTTCATCCAATCCGTCAAAAACCACGCCCAGAATTTTTTGCCCGAATTCTTCTTCCATTAATTTTCCAAGCCAGGAAGAAATTACTATTTTTTTAAAAGGCATTTTGTAAGTGGCGTCAACTTTTTCTTTCTTTCTGGTCCAAATTTCATAATCCTGAATAAAATAAAATTTTTTCCCTTTGGCCGGCGAATAATCAAACAGCCAGTA
>CAZAGY010000032.1:0-8412 GCA_964485025.1 uncultured Gammaproteobacteria bacterium | reverse complement strand
AGTCGTGAATTCATTTTTTGTTTTTAAAACAGTAAATGGGCATAAAACGAATTTCCCTGTTTTTCGTTCCGCGCCCTTCGTCTTCGATTATGAAACGGCGGCTAGCTATTTTTTCAAATTTCTCTTTAGGAAGTTCGGTGTGGATAATCTTCTCCGCATGCATCATGATATTATCGATCTTCCATTGGTCCTCTTTTCTAAAAAAAACCTTTTTATTCAAAACGGAAGCTAACTTTCTGTTCATCTTAGCCACGCTGTGCTGATAAGGAGCAGTTTCTGTGTGTTTGTGCCAAAGGATGATGAAAAACACGTAAAATTCCAGCCAGTCAACCTCTTTTTTGTCATAAGCCTTTTGCATGAAATTAAGCCCTTTTTCCACCAAATCCTGCTGAATGACTACGTGGCGGGTAATGAATCTACCTTTCGGTTTCAGTAGTTTATTTAGGATTTTAAACATCAAGGCGTGATATCCCAATTTAAGATTATTTAAAGAAGCGTCCGCCAGCACCGCATCAAAGGAATTATCTCTGAAGAGTTTATCCAGCTTCAGCCAGTCGTACAAAAGGGATTTGTTGTTTCCGTCATCCTTGTATTCCATCGCCTCATTCATGCTGACCAGCATCATCCAGCTGACATCCACGGCAATGGTTTCGCATCCGTGTTTCAGGCATAAATCGCGTAATTCCGGCGTTGCCCCCAGGATAAGAACACGAGAAATTTTTTTGTTTTTTATTGCCAGCTTCAGGAATTTCTCGTATACTTTCAAATCTCCTTTCCGGGGAGCGGAAGCGCCTTCTCTTTTGGCACGTGATTCTGAAATTTTTTTAAAATCCCATCTTGATTTATTGGTTTTAACGTTCATATTATATTTTAAATTTTAATTCTCGATACGCATGTAAATCTATATTATATTTCAAATAAGTATCTTTGACGGATAAATCGCCAATGTCTTTATTCTCCAATCCCAGTATGGTCAATCCTTGCTTCACTTTTTCTTCATTTAATGACTCTATCTCTAAATAAGAAGGGATTAGAGGCCAAGTATCAATGGTAAATTCAATATCATTTAAAACAAAGAGTTTCCTTTTGTTTTCCTGATAAAAAATTCCTTGAAACGGGATTTTTAAAAAAATTTCCGCTGTTTTTTCAAAATTATCTACTATCGTTTCTATTTCCTCTGTCTGCCCAATGCCTGTTCCTGTTTTTTTCTTGTAAGTAATGGTTGTTTTATGGCCGTCGTCGCGCAGTCTAATCCATTCATCACCATTGAGGTCAAGATTAAAAACATATCTTTTCATTAAAACCTCCGGGTGATTTTTAGCCCCTATTTTAAAAAGTTTTTTTTCGATTTCCAAAACATTAATGTTTAAAATTTTTGTTTCGAATTCTTGAGCCATAAGTTTATTTTAAATATTTTCTGTTTTTTAATTTATCAGGTAAATATTCCTGTTTTTCCTTATAATCGTAGTCCGGGCTGTATTTATATCCCTTGCCATAATCCAATTCTTTCATTAATTTGGTCGGCGCATTGCGAATATGCAAAGGTACGGGCAGGTTACCGTATATTCTTACGTCCTCAGCGGCCTTTTGGTAAGCTACGTATAAATCATTAGATTTTTTACACTTGGCCATATAAACCACGACCTGGGCTAAAACCACATTGCATTCGGGCAGACCGATAAAATGACAAGCCTGATAAGCAGCCACCGCCTGTTCCAGGGCTTTTGAATTTGTCAAACCGATATCTTCCGAAGCAAAGCGGATCAGGCGCCGGGCAATGTATAAAGGGTCTTCACCGGCTTCAGTCATCCTTGCCAACCAATAAAGACTGGCATTGGCGTCGGAACCCCTCATTGACTTATGTAAGGCAGAAATGATATTGTAATGTTCTTCTCCGTTTTTGTCGTAAAAAAGATAAGATTTCTGAAAAGCCTGTTTGATTGTTTCCAAAGTGATCTCCGTTGTTCCTTTTAAAGAAGGTTTTGGGGAAGAAAAAACTGCGTATTCCAAAACATTTAAAGAGGTTCGGGCATCACCATTACTCATTTGGGCTAAAATTTTTATTACTTCTTCCTTTATCCGGATTTTAACTTTACCTAAACCTTTTTCTTCGTCTTTTAAAGCAGACTTAATAATTTGAATCAGTTGCTCCTGATTTAATTGTTTTAAAACAAAAACCCGGCAACGGGATAATAAAGCAGCAATAACCTCAAAACTCGGATTTTCCGTGGTGGCGCCGATTAAAATAATAATACCCTTTTCAACGTAAGGTAAAAGAGCGTCTTGTTGAGCCTTGTTCCAGCGGTGAATTTCATCAATAAAAAGGATTGTTTTTTTATTCTCCTTTTTATTTTTCTCTGCTTCTTTAATAATTTCCCTTAATTGTTTCAAACCGGTGTTGACGGCGCTAATCTGATAAAAGTCTGATTTGGTCTGTTTGGCAATAATAAAAGCCAGAGTAGTTTTTCCGCTGCCCGGCGGGCCCCAGAAAATCATTGAAGGCAACTGGTCGGTCTCAATAGCCCTCCTTAAAAGGGTATTTGGGCCGATGATTTCTTCCTGACCTAAAAAATCCTTGAGGAATAAAGGCCTTATTCTGTCAGCTAAAGGACTATCTAAGAATGATTTGGTCATAATAGAATAATATCACAAATATGTATAAAAATAAAGGCGCCGTAGCGCCTTTATAATAACGTATCACCCAATCACCCAAATATTTACCCGCGTATCAGATTGGGCAATGTTCCAATCAGATTTATCTTAGGGACTATTATCACTTCCATTTCAGGCAGGCAGGCGGTGTAGAGAATTACCCGCGCCTGCGGAAATCTTTTAGCCGTTTCCTTGGCTTGGGGTAACATACCCCTGGTGATGTAAATCACCTTCGTATTTATCCCCCTGGATAAAGACAGAATTCTTTCTGCTTCACCCTGTTTTACAACTGATACCGTAATTTGTTCTTTCACAACGGTCGTGGTATCTTCTGCCATTGTTTTTTCAATATTTTTTAATACCTCTATTAAAAGAGATATTTGGTCATCGTAATGACCTAATTGAGCTAGGTTTGAACCATAGCCACCATCCCTAACGATTAAAACTTTCATGAATCCTCCTTTTTAATGAATTATTATTATAAATATATGTTAATTATATGCAAAATTTCTCAATTTGTCAAATATTTAAGGCTGCAGAATATCTTCTGTCCGGCCGTTAACAGAAATAATCACTTCTTTGACCGTTGAAAATTGTTTTAAGGTCTCAATGATTTGTGACCTGATGGCTGAAACCCGGCAGGAACCGCCCATTTGGTATTCCATTTGTTCGTCAAAGTCAACTTCGGCTATGTCATTTTTGATGGTCAATTTTTGAATTATAACATCCTGGTTGATACTGGTAAAAAAACCTTTCGCTTTTTCTTCTTCAGAAACACCCTTTAACAATTCATTTAAAGCGGCCCTGGCTAAGGCCGGCGTTTTAACCACTTCCCTCTCAACCGCAAAAACTTTATGACAGGAAAACTCGGGGTCAAGGTTACTGTTGTTAAAATACACATTTACCTTTATGGTTTCAGGTTCGGAAAAAACCACGGGAATTTCCATTTGGTCTTCGTGTTCCGGCAATCCGGAAGGATTGTCCTTTTTAAAAATTAGAAATCCTTTTTTCGTTTCAGGCGATGAAAATTCCATTATTGATTTAAAGGGAACAAATTCGTTAGTCATCCAATCACTTTGGGCGTCACCTAAACTTTGGGCAATTAAGTTGCCGTTTTCATCTAAAAGATTTATCGGAAAAGAGGCTTCAAAAAACCAGAGTCCTCTTGCCTCTCCGGTTATTATCAGGGGGTTTTGAATAATTTGATTGGGTCGGGGAAAATCTACTCTGATTAAATCTATTTTTTCTAATTCATTGCCAATTTCTTCAATAAACGTTTTTTCATCAGCCGTTCTACATTGTCGAGGATAACTTTCCATTATTGGATAACCGGCGGCCGCGCAATCTTTAAAATCATTGATTTTTTTTTCTCCGCAGCCCGACATTGGCATTGGTGCCGTCGGCATGCCGTGTTTAATCCATTAACCGTTCTCACAAAGCCATGTATCTTCGTTTCCCCGCAAGAGTAAAACGAGAATAAATAAAGTTAACACAAAAAAAATACCAATGGCAATTTTTTTCATGGATTTAAATTACTTATTTCTTAGTTATATTATATTCAAATTAAAAGTCGCGTCTATAAAATTATTTTATGTTAAAGCCCCCTTTTATGTATTCTAAGCGTTTGATTTAATTTCAATCACGTCTCCGTCTTGCATCACGTATTCTTTTCCTTCAGTCCTAATCAGACCCTTTAGCTTGGCTTGGCTGAAACCGCCAGCATTGATAAGGGTTTGCCAATTGATTACTTCCGCTTTTATAAAGTAATTCTCAAAATCTGTATGAATGACGCCGCCGGCCTGTGGCGCTTTTTTACCGTTTTTTAATGTCCAGGCTCTGGTTTCATCAGTACCAGTAGTTAAAAAAGTGATAAGATCAAGCATTTGATAGGTCCTCTTTATTAAAACGTCCAGTTCTGAATCCTCAGGTAGGCCGAATGACTTTCTTTCCTCGGAAGAAAAATCTATCGCTTCTAATTCAGATAAAACGTCAATCACCAGAAATGGCCAATTGTTTTTTTTAAATTCCTGAATAAAATGATCGTTTTCTTTTTTTTCTTCCCCATTTAATAAATACAAACAGGGTTTAAAAGTTAGAAATTGGCAGGTTTTTAGAAAAATTTTTTCTTCCGGATCCCAGGATTGATTGAATAAAGTTTTTTCTTCTTCTAAAATTCTTTTTGCTTTAGCTGTAATTTCCAGTTCTTTGACAATCTTTTTATCCCCGGCCCTGGCTTCTTTGTTTAATTTTTCCCATTTTTTATTAATAGTTTCTAAGTCCTTTAAAATAAGTTCTAAATCTAAAATTTCTTTTTCTTTTAAGGGATTTATTTCTTTTTGGGTATTAACGATGTTTTCATTGGAAAAAAAACGCAAAACATAAACTAAAGCGTCAGTTTCGCGAATATTGGCCAGAAATTGATTTCCCAATCCTTCCCCCTGACTTGCGCCCTTAATTAAGCCAGCAATATCAACAAATTCGATAGTGGTATAAATTTTTTTAGCTGATTGTTCCAATTTTGCCAATTGGTCAACTCTTTCATCGGGAACCGTAACTACGCCGATATTGGGATCAATGGTGCAAAAAGGGTAATTGGCAATATCAACTTTTTTTTGGGTAATGGTTTGAAATAAAGTGGATTTGCCGACATTGGGTAAACCGACAATACCAATAAATAAAGACATAATTTATTACTTAAAAATATTTTTATACGCTTTTTTCAACTGTGCTTAATCAATAAATTTTAAAAACAAAAAGTGATATAACAATAAGAAACAGTGTGGTGAAAAAAATAACCGGCATAAACGGGTAAAACCTGTTGTTTCCCCATTTTTGCCAAAGACGTCTGGTTGTCGCGTCAATTATCCTGACCAAGATGATAAAAATAATAATTAAAAACGGAGAAAGCAGTGAGCAAGCCGACATTTTGGCAAAAACATCTCCCCAAGCGATTCGGCGAAAATAATGGAAATAAACAGGCAGAAAAATAATTATCAACCCCCATTTTACCAGAAGATACGTTAAATCATAGGTAAGATATCCATGATAATAAAGATCTGTGGTAAACATGGCGGCAACGAACAAAATCCAAATTTGCAAAAATTCCCGCTGGGCTGACATACGTTTTAAATCGGAAAGCGTGGCTACGGTGAAAGAACCCAGTAAAAACCAAAGTAAATACACTTGAATAGTGCTAATTTTAACCAATAATAACTGTCGAATTAATTGTTCAAACATTTCTGTTATTTAATCAGTAATTTCCAAAGTCCGTGGATATTACAATAAATTCTAAGTTCTAAAACTTCCGACCGGGTATAAAATTCTACCTCTGGTTTGTCTCCGGGATTTAGAAATTTTTTGCCGATTTTGCCGTCACCTGTTTTTATTTCAACCCATTCAATATGGTGCTTCTCTTCCATGGGATGAGAAACCTCACCAATTCTCACTTTAATCCCGTCTCTCACTTTGCAATCCTTACCTGGTAATATTTCCATAACCGGCAAATGTTTTTCTTTTCCTTCGTCTTTATCATCTTCTTCAATTAATTTCATGGGTTGTCCGCAACAGACCAATTCCCCCGCCCCACTATGTAAAACCTCAACGATATTTCCGCAAATTTCGCATTTATAAATTTGGTGTTGTACAGTCATAAATTCATATTACTACATTTTAAATTTTTGTTAATAAGAAAAAGTTCTAATTTTGCGTTAGAACTAAAATTAGAGAATTTCCAAGTTAAATTACTCGTATCTCAAAGCTTCTATGGGATTAAGTGAAGCGGCTCGTCGCGCCGGATAATACCCAAAAACTATGCCGATAACAGCGGAAACACTAAAAGCTAAAATAATGGAAAACATTGAAACTGTGGTATTGATATCAAAAAATTTAGTGATGCCAAAAGAAACGAGCCATCCCAAGATAACACCGATAATGCCACCGATAAAAGTGAGGGTTATGGCCTCGGTCAGGAATTGCGAACTGATATCGTTATTTCTGGCACCGATGGCTTTACGAAGACCTATTTCTCTGGTTCTTTCAGTAACAGTGGTTAACATCATATTCATAATGCCGATACCGCCGACAATTAAAGAAATTCCGGCAATGGCAGCTAGGAGGATGGTAAAAGTATTAGTGACTGAAGAAGCGGCTTCAACAATATCAGATTGGTTTAAAATGCTGAAATCAGCCATTTGTGGATCAGAAATATTATGACGCTCTAATAAAAGACCGGTAATCTGTTGTTGAGCGACGGCCATTGAATTCTGGTCTTTCGCCTGAACATTAATAGTGCTAACATACTCGTCGCCGGATAAAAATCTTTGACTCGTGGAAAGGGGGACAAAAATCATATCATCCTGACTGCCAAAACCCGTGCCGCCTTTTGATTTGGTTACGCCGATGACAGTAAAATCAACTTTGTTTATTCTGATTTTTTGACCGACAGGATCTGTGTCTTCGCCAAATAAGTCATCGCGGGTTGTCGGACCGAGAACTGCCACTTTTGATAAATTTTTAACCTGTTGATCTGAAATAAATGAACCGATGTCTATTTCTCTATTTTTTACCTCAGGATATGAGGAGACCGTGCCAATAACAGACGTATTGGTATTGGTTCCTTTGGCCGTCACCTGGTACCTTTTTGAAATTTCCGGAGCCACTGATTTAACAAGAGAAATTGTGGCAAGAATTGCTTCGGCATCTTCCTTAGTAAGAGTTTGAGCTGAACCCCAACCGGAACGAACCTGGGTTCCTACGCCGGTTTGCATTCCCGGCATAATAATTATTAAATTTGACCCGATACTTTCAATATTCGCTTCAATTTGACCTTGAGCTCCCTGACCAATGGAAATCATGGCTACAACGGAAGCTATGCCGATAACAATGCCCAAAACCGTAAGTCCCGACCTGGCTTTGTTCATTGAGATAGCCGAATAAGTTTCTCCTAATAAATCAGATATCGTCATAATTATAATTTTATAATTCTTTGATTGGGGTTGATTTCATCTTTAATAATGCTGCCGTCAAGAATATGAATAATCCTGTTAGCGTGTTCCGCCACATAAAGTTCATGAGTAATAATGATAATAGTGCGTTTTTGTTCAAAATTAAGTCTTTGAAAAGTTTCCAAGACAATCTCTCCGGTTTTAGTATCAAGATTTCCCGTCGGCTCGTCAGCAAAAATTAAAGAAGGATTATTAATTAAAGCCCGAGCAATGGCCACTCTTTGCATTTGGCCACCGGAAAGTTGATTGGAAAGGTGATAAAAATGAGACTCTTCTAAACCGGCATGGCGCAGACATTCTTTTGCTTTTTCTTCTCTCTCATTTTTGGGAATTTTTGAATAAACCAGAGGTAAGACCACGTTCCGTATAACCGTCGCCCGCGGCAGAAGGTTGAAGGACTGAAAGACAAAGCCAATTTTATTTTTTCTGATATCCGCCAGTTCATCGTCGGAAAGCTGGGAAACATCACGATCGTCCAAAAAATATTTTCCACTGGTCGGAACATCTAAACATCCTAAAATATGCATCAGAGTTGATTTACCAGATCCCGAGGGTCCCATAATAGCCACGAATTCTCCGTCTTTAATGGTGAAAGAAGTATCTTTAAGTGCTTTTGTTTCCACTACCGTGGTCTTATATGTTTTACTGATGTTCTGAATCTGAATCATATTAATGGGTAAATTGTCTTACTTCCCTCATTTCCCCGCCACTCGGCGTCATGCCCGGAAAAACAGAACTGCTGCTGCTACTCTGCGTT
>CAZAGY010000031.1:0-8462 GCA_964485025.1 uncultured Gammaproteobacteria bacterium | reverse complement strand
ACTTAGCGGCCATAGAGGGTGTAAATATACAACTTTATAATTTACTTTATTTATTGAGTATCGCCATTGTTGTCGCATTAGGCGTATATTTAGTAGGAGGATTAATAACTGCCGCTCTCATTGCCATCCCCGCGGCCTCGGCGAAAAACATCAGCAAGGGATTACGTTCGTATAAAATTTGGGCGATTGCTCTTGGAATTATTTCAGCGATTACAGGGATTTTCATTGCTCGCCTTACTTATCTCCCAACGGGTCCAATGGTAATCGTTTCCAGCGTGGCGTTATTTTTGATTTCAGTCATTCTTCGTAAACGGTCATTTTAAAAAGACTTTCAGTATTATTTTATTTTCTTGTTTTTGTTTTTATTCAACCAGTAATGTAAGAGTTTTATCTTTGTGAACAATCCTTGACCTTAAATTTCCAAGCAATTCTTTTTTTTCTGACACAGAACCTTCTTTTAAAACATACTTCGTATAATTCCGTATATTCATATCTTGGGTATTTTTTATTTTACCCGTGCTGCCCAGCACTGATTTTTAAAAGATATTAAATCTCGCAATTTCGTCCTCCAATTTTTGTTTCATTTTCAGTATTTAGATCCCGACCCACGTGCCTTAAATTATCGCTGGACAGAAGCCTCAAAAAGCCTTATACTGAATGTAATTTTGGTCACTTAACCCGAGTGTCCCGCCATTAAACTTCGCTAATGCCTCGCTTAATGGCAGGCCAATTAAGAAAAAGAAGGGATTTTTGTTTAAAAAACAGGTATTCCGTAGTTCAAAGAGCGAAGGATACCTCTTCGCCATCATCCTACGCCAAGGATTCAGAGTGATTTTAATCTTACGCCCTTCGGTCTTCGGAATGACAGCCGTTATCCTTTCAATATAAAAACAATATATTCAAAGGTCGTTGATAAAAATAAGTTAATATAAAAAATATGACAAATAACAGAGGTTTATATATTGTTATTGTTATTTTGATTTTAATCGTTATTGGTGGAGGAATATTCTTTTCAAGTGACAAAGGCGCGAAAGAAGAAGTGCAAGGACCCGCAACAGAACTCACAACCGATAATGAGATGGTTGATTGCGGCAAAGCGGAAGACCCGATGTGTTTTTTAAACAGAATGAATGGATGTTTACCCGTAACAGTTAAAATGACGGGGTCGGATAATACAACAGAAATTGATTTAACGATTTTAGGAGTGGAAAATGAAAAATGCCATTTTCAGAGGAAAATAAACGGTGTTTTAAGTCTTGACTGTTATTTTCCAAAAGGAACTTTAAATATGGATACCCTTGACCAGACTTTTGGAAATGATAAGGGTCTGCAAAAAGTAGTTGATGATGCCTGCAAGCCGGCAGGGTGGTAATCAAAACTGTTTTTCAAGAAAACATATACGATTTTATTTTGGTTTATATTGGAAGAATACAAGAAGGGTTGGATCGGATAATATTGAAAACTGTTACACCCGTCCTCTCCGCCAACTTCGTAATAAAAATATGAATATTGAATCGCCAAAATTTACTTTACCTCAGGACAAACTGGAGGATATCAAATCCTCGCGGTTAGACGTACTTAAACCACCCCAAAATCTGCCGTCTTATTTGCTTTTGGGGAGAGAAGTCAGAGAAAAATTAAAAGAAACCGTGGGAGATAAAGGTTTTCCCGAAACACCTCAAAATCTTAACAATCTTGACGAATTCTTTACTGGGATAGAATCAACGGTAAATCAATATTGGGATGGATCCACCGAACCCGAAAAATCAGCGCAAAATGTCCTCAAAAATGAATGTGAAAAATGGGCCGAGCAATTGGAAAAATTAGAAAAGGCAGAAAAAATTGACGATGACGAGAAAGAAGAATTCAACGAGGTTGTCTCCCTTTTAGGAAACTATGATGAGGTAAAAAAACGTCTTCAGGAGCAAAATTTTTCCAAACTGGATCCATTAAAAAAGTGGCTGCCTGATGCCTGGTATTCTTTATTAGCCACGAGTTCGGAAATCCAATTGGCTCAAGTGGTTTTAGGTAGGAAGTGGAGTAAAGAATTGCCTGATGAGACACTCGAAAAATTTCAGATTAAGCGAGCTGAGATTGTCCTCCCCTTTGAGTTTGCCGCTTATATCGGCAAGTTGATAGACCACGGTTATTTTAAACAGGAAGAATTGTCCAATGAGCCGGGTGGCGAAGGAGAAAGTAAATATGCCGAAGAAAAGGGTAATAAATATCTTTACACGCCTTATCTTAGTCAAGAATCAACTGAAGCCAAAAAAATTCCTTTTTCAGACATTTTTTCCTTTGAGTATAAAAGGTTTGCCGAAGATTTGACGCATCTGGCGGAGAAAACAGAAAAACAAATCAATAATCAAGAACTGCCCGAAACTTATCAGGGTCTGCCCGATTATCTTAGGCAACTTGCTGAAACTTACTGTTCCAAAGAGATTGACAGCGATAGATTATATGAACAGTGGTTAAATCTTTATCGTTCCAATGCCGAACTTTTAAAAAATGGTTGTCCTTTAGTGATTAATCCTCAGGAAGATGCACCAACTAATGTTGTGGGAATAGAAATGAGAGTCGGTTTCCGTCCGACAAATCTTCAAAATCTGGAGAAAAAGAGTAATGCTTATGCCCAAACAGCATTCAATCTGTCAGAAAAAATCTTAAAAAGAATTCCCGGGACATTGGAAGAAGAACCGGAGCAAGCATCAGACATTTTTCTTAATCAACAGATTTTTTCTTTTGGTACAAACTTATCTAGCGAAACTTTAGGTGAAAATTATCACCGCCAATCTTTTATTCCGGTCAATGAAAACGAAAAAACGGCAATAAAAAACGAATTACCGCTTTTAAAAAAGTTATTTCCCAATTTCAGTTTAGATCAAAAAGATTATACCAATCAGGCCATTTTGGAAACTTTACGTCACGAGCTCGGTCACGAAATTCTTCCCTCAGAAGATAAAAAAATTAGCCGCAAAATTGGTCAGTCCGCGGCCGCCAATGCCATAGAGGAATTGAAAGCAGAAACCGTCGGCATGAAATTGGTGATGGAAAATATGACAGATATCAATGCCAAAGAGTTAAACGATATTCTTCTGGCTAAATTGGGCGGTGCTTTAAGATATTTAAAGTATAAATCCAGTAAAGCGGGCACCGAAGACGAAAGTTATTATCTTTGCGGCAAAGAGATCATCGCTTCCCTTTTAGCTAATGGGACGTTAAAGTTTGACGGTTCTCATCTGAGTATTACCGACGCCAGACAAGGCATTGTAACCATCAGTGAAATTGGGGATGAAATTCTTAAATTATATCAGGACAAAGAGACTAAACCCAAACAAATTAAAGGATATATCAGTCAGATTAGAAACTTGAAAGACGATAAATCCTTTAATCAATTAATGGAAACGATCAAACAGATTGAATTATAAACTGCATTTAAAATCAATTCGGGTTCTTTTAAGTACGCACCGCCCTCCCTTTTGCCAACTGGGAAAATACGGATTTAAAAAGATTTTAAAATTTATATTTATTTTTTGGATAATCGTTTTAATCGTTTCTTTGGCCGTACTTATAAAAGGTGCTGATTGGCTGATTACGAGTGCAAAAAATAGGACTTACTCTTGGTCTTTTACTATTTGAAGTTAGACAGTTTTTCCCGTATAAAGCGGAGGCGTGGCTGAGCGGCTGAAGGCGACAGTCTTGAAAACTGTTATACCCGCAAGGGTATCAGAGGTTCGAATCCTCTCGCCTCCGCTTTGTACGGGACATTGAAAGTCGTTATGCTTTTTACCATTTTAATAAATAAACTATTATGTTTAAAAAAATGAAAGAAGATAATGAAAATCGTGGTCAAACCCTTTTATCCTGGAATTTTCCGGAACACATGCAATATCAAAGAGGAAAATCTTGGTATATCGTCAGTGGTTTGCTGTTGGTAATTTTCATCCTTTACTCTCTTTTTACCTCCAATCTGCTTTTTACGGTTTTTTTGATTTTGTTCGGATTGATAATTTTTCTTCACTTGAAGAGGTCGCCTCTTGAAGTTGAATTCAAAATTTTTGAAGATGGCATAATGATTGGCTCAAAATTTTATGAATGGATGGAAATAAAAAATTTTCATCTGGTCTACCGGCCGCCGGACGCCAAAAGACTTTATTTTGATTTAAAGAACGTTTTGATTTCCGATGTGTCCGTTTCTCTAGAAAAACAGAATCCTTTGGAAGTAAGAAAGATATTAAAGGAATATTTAGATGAGGATACGGAAAGAAAAGAAGAAAATGTTATTGATAAATTGAATCATTGGCTAAAAATTTGATTTATTTGCTCTCATAGCTCAACGGATAGAGTACGGGTTTGCGGAACCCGCGATAGGGGTTCGATTCCTCTTGGGAGCATTCTTGTATATAACATTCTTGACAGATTATACGTTATCCAAGATATTTTAATAACAAAACCCTATTCTTTTAAGGAATAGGGTTTTGTTATCTTTGTAGAGCTTCTTTTGTTCTTACATATTTAGATATTATTCTTTCTGCTTCCGCTTGCGGGACTTTCGTTATTTTAGGAATTTTTTGGATTTATATAAAATAAAAAAATTCATACAATTGCATGAATTTTAAAACATTTTTTCAAATGGCGGTCCGTACGGGATTCGAACCCGTGATCTTCTGCGTGACAGGCAGATGTGTTGGGCCTCTACACCAACGGACCAACTAAACCGATTTTACGGACTTAACTATTTCGGAGAATACTTGAGGATAATTTTCTGCCAAATCAGCTAGAACTTTTCGATCCAGTTCAATTTTGTTAATTTTAAGAAGATTGATGAATTTTGAATAACTTAAGTCGTTTTCGCGGCAAGCGGCATTGATTTTTATCTGCCAAAGACTGCGGGAAAGTCTTTTTTTTGTTCGTCGGTCGCGATAAGCGTAGACACCGGCTTTTCGAACAGCGGTTTTTGCTAATTTAATCCTGCTTTTTCTTGTTCCGCGATAACCCTTAACTTTTTTTAAAAGTCTTTTTCTTCTCTTTAGATGGGATTTACCTCTTTTTACTCTGGGCATATTTCTAATTAATTACTTTTTAAAATAAAGTTTTTATAACCGTTTAAAGGTTTTCCTAAAATTTTTACTCAATTGCCTGTTTTTGCGTTTTTTCTTGGTTGTTTCTCCTGATTCACGGCTGTTAAAATGATCTTGGCCGCAGGTTCGGTGCATAATTTTTCCTCCGCCGGTTACTTTCAGTCTTTTAACAATTGATTTGCGAGTTTTTTGCATAATTATTTATTTATCTTTATTTATTTGGGAGCAATTATAGCTGTTAAACTTCCTCCCAGCCTTTTTGGTTCTTGCTCGATTTTTATTTCTTCCAGCTGACTGATGAATTCTTTGATTTTTTGTTCGGCCAGGTCAAAGTGAGCTTTTTCCCGTCCTTTAAGAATCATCTCAATTTTTACTTTTTGTCTTTGAGTCAGGAATTTTTTCGTTTTTTCAACTTGAATTTCAATGTCATGTTTGCCAATGCGCGGAGTCAAGCGGATTCCTTTAATCAGGCCCGTTTTTTGTTGCTTTTTCTGTTGGCGGTCTTTTTTTTTCAATTCATACTTAAATTGTCCGAAATCACTGATTTTAGCGACGGGCGGTTCGGCCTTAGGGCCGATTTCGATTAAATCTAAACCCCGTTCTCTGGCCATTTCTACGGCTTCACCGGTTTTAATATTGCCCAAAAATTTTCCGTTTTCATCAATTAAACAAACTTGGGGAGAGCTGATTTGATTGTTAAGACGATAATACTTCACTAAAAATTAAAAAATAAAAATTAAATATCAAATTGATTTTAAGCAAAGATATTGACTTTGCGATTGGTGAGGGTGGTATCCTTCGCTCTTTAAGCTACGGAATACCATATTAAGAAAATAAGGTTTTTTTTACAGGAGGATCATTTCGAAGCCTTTGGTGTAAAGTAATAGTGGAGGTGGGGAGAATCGAACTCCCGTCTAAAAAACACTGTTAAAAATATCTACTCTTATAGTTTGATTTGTTTGTTTGGTTTTGAGGTTGAAATCAGACAAAACCTCATAACCTCATCCTGCTTTTTTTAAACATTTTGGTGCAAGCGGCCAAAACATCGATCCTACAAAATGACGCCGAAATTAAATAGTAGGAATTTTTAATTTCAACGGCTATGGCTTATTTTAAGCTACAGCGTATGCTAATTCTTTATTGGCAAATGTTTTTTTTGAGAATTTTTATGTCTTTCTCAAGACAAAGAGCAATTTTTAACATTTAAGTTTTCCATCGATGCCATTCACCCCCTCGTCTATACTATATCATTTTTAAAATAAAAATCAAATTGTTTTATTTTTTTTCTCCCTTTTTTCCGACAATATTTTCCTGAACATTCCTTGGGACAGGAGCATAATGAGAAAATTCCATAGTTGAGCTGCCTCGGCCTTCGGTAATCGATCTTAAAGAGGTAGTATAACCAAACATTTCTCCCAAGGGGACGAAAGAATCAATTAATTTAATTTGACCCCGGTTTTTTGTTCCCTGAACCTGAGCCCTTCGTGAATTAAGGTCGCCAATTACTTCTCCCAAGAATTTTTCCGGAACGACAACTTCAACTTTCATTATTGGTTCCAAAAGTATTGGACTGGCTCTTTGGACACCCTCGCGAATCGCTCGGCTGGCTGCCACCTTAAAGGCCGCTTCAGAAGAATCAACTTCATGGAAAGAGCCGTCATAAACGGAAACTTTCATGTCAACTACTGGATAACCGGCCAAAACGCCGGAATCCATGGCTTCAATCACGCCTTTTTTAATTGCTGGAATATATTCTCTGGGAATAACTCCGCCTTTGACCTCGTCGACGAATTCAAATCCTTTACCTCTCTCCAGAGGTTCGAGTCTGAGCCAGCAATGGCCGTATTGGCCACGTCCGCCGGACTGATGAATATATTTACCTTCACTTTCAACTGAAGAGTTAATGGTTTCTTTGTAAGCGACGCGAGGCTGGCCCACATTGGCGTTAACGCTAAACTCGCGGCTTAAACGGTCAACAATAATTTCCAAATGAAGTTCACCCATGCCGGAGATAATGGTTTGGCCGGTTTCTTCGTCAGTTCTTACTTTAAAAGTGGGATCTTCTTCGGCCAGTTTACTGATGGCTAACCCCATTTTTTCTTGGTCGGGTTTGCTTTTTGGTTCAATGGCCACGGAAATGACAGGTTCGGGGAATTCAATTGATTCCAAAATAATGGGATGGTCCGGGTCGCAGATAGTGTCTCCGGTAGTGGTATTTTTAATTCCGACAATGGCGGCGATATCGCCGGCTCGAATTTCTTTAATTTCCTGCCTTTGATTGGCGTGCATTTGAACAATTCTTCCCACCCTTTCTTTGTTATTAGTGGTGGCGTTTAAAATATATGAGCCGGCCGCCAGTACTCCCGAATATACTCTCAGATAACATAAACGGCCGACATAGGGGTCAGTCGCAATTTTAAAAGCCAAGGCGGCCAAAGGTTCTTCAAAGTTAGCACTTCTTGTTTGTTTTTCTTCACTTCCTTGGATAGATCCCTCAACCGGAGGAACCTCCAAAGGAGAAGGAAGATATTCACAGACGGCGTCTAACAACAGTTGAATACCTTTATTTTTTAAAGCCGAACCGCACAAGACGGGCATCATTTTACCCTGAATAACCATCCGGCGCAGAACTTTTTTCAGTTCACTGATTTCTGGTTCTTTGCCTTCCAGGTATTCTTTCATTAATTTTTCATCATATTCGACAATGGCTTCAATTAAATTATGTCTGAATTTTTCCACATCGTTTTTCAGATCAGCAGGGACCTCTTCTTCTTTTATTTCTTTTCCCATGTCGTCCAAGTAAGTAAAAGCCCGGCGGTGAAACAAATCAACTATTCCTTTAAAATCGGATTCGGCGCCGATGGGTAATTGAACGGGGTAGGCGTGAGGAGTCAGTTTTTCGTGGATTGAATCAATGTCCGCATAAAAATTGGCCCCCACCCGATCCATTTTATTAACAAAAGCGATTAAAGGAACTTTAAATTTTTCCGCTTGATGGTAAACGGTTTCTGATTGTGGTTCGACGCCGGCCACGCCGTCAAAAACGACTACGCCGCCGTCAAGAACTCTTAAAGAACGCTGGACTTCGGCGGTGAAATCAATATGGCCCGGAGTGTCAATAAGGTTGATACGGGTTTTTTCACCCTGTCTGGGGGTCCAGAACACCGTAGTCGCCGCTGAAGTAATAGTCACCCCTCTTTCTCTTTCCTGAACCATCCAGTCCATTTCCGCTAGGCCTTCATGAACCTCGCCGATTTTATGTTTTTTTCCCGTATAATATAAAATGCGCTCGGAAACAGTGGTTTTACCGGCGTCAATGTGAGCAATGATACCAATATTCCTTGTTCTTTCTAAGGAAAATTCTTCAACCATAGTTTAATA
>CAZAGY010000030.1:0-8569 GCA_964485025.1 uncultured Gammaproteobacteria bacterium | reverse complement strand
AATTTTCAGCGTCGTTGCCGGCGGTCGGCGCGGTTGGCGTCGGCGAGATGTTTCTGATTGATAGGCCAACGCCGCTTTGCCCGTACGAAGCGCCGCTTTCTTCATAATTTTTTATTGCGTCAAAAGAAGCGCTCTCATAAGCGACATTATTTGTTTTGTTGTTGAACGCGGAGTTTATTGACGCCCCGAGCAAACGAATCGCAAAAGCAAGAGCGATAATCACAACCAAAACAATGCCGCTGGTTTTCAATAAATTACCTGATTTAAAATCAAACTTTTTGAAAAATTCCATAAATTTAAGTTTTAATTTATTTTAATTAGGCTCATCGGTGCTTGGCACCCAATGAATACTTAAGGCGACAAATAAACTTTGGTGGACCTAGGCAGAATCGAACTGCCATTCCTACATTGCAAATGTAGCGTTCTGCCATTAAACTATAGGCCCCTATATTCTCCGCCAAGGGAGGATTTTTATTCGCACCCGGCCGCTTTTTCAAAGCCAGGGAGTTTGCACTTCAATTGTATTGTATCATAATAAAATTTGGTTTTCAAGACAAATTTGGCTTAAAAGATAAAAACCGACTTGTTGCCGTCGGTTTTTACTCATTTTTTGCTTTTGGCCGCGTGCTGGCGGCGAAAAGATGGAGGAGTCCGAATTCTGTCAGGAAAATGGACACCAGCGTACAGGTGATAATAATAAGATATGAGCCCGAGTGGTCATTTACGGTGATGTAACCGATATAACCAAACTCGGCGCCAAGCCCGAGAATGACCATTAGCCATCCTTTAATCCGGCAGAACAGCTTGTCTCGCCTGAATTCAGACGATTCTTGGTACCGGATTGATTTTTTTCTGGCCCTATACCACCAGTAGAATTCGTAATCAAATAGCCATTCCATTAGCGTTCCCAACCAGGAGAATAACTTCATTTTAAACCTCCCTTTTTGTCAGTTAATCATAGCGGATATTTTTCTTCATGTCAAGGCTTTTGCCCGCCGAACAGTTTGAAAATGGCCGTCAGGATATCCGTCCAAATACCGGTGATGACAAAAAGCCCTAAGAACATAAAGCAAATACCGATGAATTTGTAGAAAAGCCGGGTTCCTCCTTCCAAAGCCAAATGTTCCTCCGCCCAGCTCACCCGGCCAAAATTTTTTAAAAGCCATTCGCTTTTCCAGATAACCATGAATCCGCCGACAATAACTAAAATACCGATAATGATATTCATACTGTTATGATTATGAAAATTTCTAATTTTTGAAATATAATATCAAAACAATTTTTACGCTGATTTATCAGATGTTCCAATGTCCCGATATTATTATGTTATGACGATACGATGGTGGGCGTGGAAGGGATTGAACCTTCGACATCCACTTTATAAGAGTGGCGCTCTGCCACTGAGCTACACGCCCGCGTCCAGATTTTAACATTTTTGATTAAATTGTCAAAATATTATTGCTATTAAATTTTTTATTATGTATAATAATTTTAATGACCATAAAAATAAATAATAACATCGTCGCCCGGCAGGAATTTCCCGAAGACAAAAAAATGGATTTGACTCTGAGGCCCAGAACTTTATCCGACTTTGTCGGACAGGAAAAATTGAAGGCGAATATTAAAATATTTATTCAGGCGGCAAAGCAAAGACAAGAACCGCTGGAGCACGTACTTTTTCACGGATCCCACGGACTCGGCAAAACTACACTTTCTTATATTATTGCCCGTGAAACGGGAGTAGATATTCAAATTACCTCAGGCCCGGCTCTGGAGAAAGTCGGGGATTTAGCCGCGATTTTAACTTCATTAAAAGATGGCGACATTTTATTTATTGACGAGATTCACCGGTTGAATAAAACAATAGAAGAAGTGCTTTATCCGGCCATGGAAGAATATGTTCTGGACCTGGTGGTCGGCCAGGGGCCAAGCGCCAAGATTCTACGTTTGGATTTGCCCAAATTCACTCTAATCGGCGCTACTACCCGACCCAGTTTAGTTTCCCCGCCTTTGCGCGACCGTTTCGGAGTCGTTTATCAGTTGGAGTTTTATCAAAATCCGGAGATAAAGGAAATTATCAAACGTTCGGCCCAGATATTAAAAATAGAGATTTATGACCAGGCAGCGGAGGAAATCGCCCGGCGTTCCCGTTTTACCCCCCGAGTGGCCAATCGGCTTTTAAAAAGGGTTAGGGATTTTGCTCAGGTTAATGACCGGGATATAATCAGGGAACAAGAAGCAATTGAAGCCTTGGAAATGATGGAGATAGATGAAAAAGGGCTTAATCAATTGGACCGGCGGATTTTAGTCGCTTTGATTGAAAAATTTTCCGGTGGGCCGGTCGGTTTAAAGACTTTGGCGGTTTCGGTTGGTGAAGATTTAAATGCCGTTGAAGAAATTTACGAACCCTATCTGATTCAACTGGGTTTTCTGAATCGGACTTCACGGGGCCGGATGGCTACCCAAGCCGCCTACCGGCACCTGGGTTATAAAAAAGGATTATGTTAAAAATATCCCCCAAAATAATTATTTTATTGGTAGCGGTTTTTATTTTTGGTTTTGTTTTAGGAAATGTTTCCGGTCAAAATTCTTTTTCCTTCAAAACGCCCTTTTCTCAGCCGACCGATGTTGATTTCAACAGCGGTTTATTTTGGCATGTTTGGTCGGCGCTTAAAACCAACTATGTCAAACAGCCGGTAGACGACCAGGATTTATTTTACGGTTCTTTGAAGGGTTTGGTGACGGGCATTGACGACCCTTATTCAGTTTTTTTAGAACCGGAATTGGCCAAGAAATTTTTAGAAGATATGTCCGGCAGTTTTGAAGGCGTAGGCATGGAGCTGGGCATTAAGGACGACCGTCTGACCGTGATTGCCCCTTTGCCTGATACCCCGGCTTTTCGGGCAGGATTAAGGGCCGGCGATAAAATTTTCACCATTGACGAACGGGATACCAGCGGCATGGGCGTGGATGAGGCGGTCAATCTGATTCGCGGACCGAAAGGCACTCCAGTGGGTTTGACCATTTGGCACCAGGGAGACACCAAAACCGAAGACATTGAAATAATTAGAGACGTGATTAACATCAAAACGGTATCTTGGGAATTAAAGGGAAATAAAATTGCCTATTTGAAAGTTTCTCATTTTTCCGAAGACACCTGGAAAGATTTTCAAAATATTGCCCTGGTGATTTCCCGGGCCGACCCCAATGGTTTGATTCTTGATTTGCGCAATAACCCCGGCGGTTATCTGGACACGGCGGTTAATATGGCCGGTTATTGGCTAGGAAAAGAGATCGTGGTTATTTCCAAAGACGCCCGGGGCGAGGAAAAAAAATACCAGGCCCAGAACGGGGGCGATTTAAAACATATTCCGACCATTATTTTGGTTAATCAGGGTTCGGCTTCGGCTTCGGAAATTTTGGCCGGCGCTTTACAGGACTACAAACAGGCGACCATCTTGGGTGAAAAGACTTTTGGCAAAGGCTCGGTTCAGGAACTGGAAAACTTGAGCGACGGGTCAGCCCTTAAATTAACCGTTGCTTATTGGTACACGCCATTGGGTCGTTCAATTAACGAAGAAGGCATTGTTCCTGATGTGGAGGTCAAGATGATTGAAGATGATTATCTTTATAATCGTGACCCGCAACTTGACCGGGCTCTGCTGATATTGGGTGGCGAACCGGAACAGTCCGAATAGTTTTAACAATCAAAAGAACCCTTTGACAGGATTCTTTTTATCAGATTTGACAAATTAAATTTCCAAAGGTTATTCTTCCGAAATCACATTGACAAAAGTTCTTTTAACTAACCGGCCGTCAAATTTTTTGACTTTTTTGGCGGTGAATGAAATCTTACCCTTGGTAACGGCGTAAAGGGTATCGTCTTTGCCGCGACGAACGCCTGTTCCGGGATGGAATTTTGTTCCTCGTTGCCGGGCAATAATTATTCCCGGCCAAACTTTTTGTCCGTCGGCGGCTTTAATGCCTAATCTTTTTGCGTGTGAGTCGCGACCCAAAGAAGTTGAGCCGCCTTGTTTTTTATGTGCCATAATTGTCAATCAAACATTTTAACAATTAAACATTTTAACATAGTTAAACTTCTTGTCAAGTTAGCGTTGTACTGTTATTGTTAAATTGTTAATTTGTTATTTTGTTAGTTTGTTTTAATATTTTTATGTTTTTATGACCCTTGAGCAAACATTTCAACAAATTCAAAAGAGTAAATTTTGGCGGGACAAGGAAATGCTCGGTCTGGCCGGCGAGAGCCTGGTTTTAAATTTAATCATCTGGATTTATATTTTAGCGAATTTTCTGGGGGCAAAAAGCGATGTTGTTTTGCACAGCAATGTCTTGGCCGGGGATATAGTCGGCTCCTGGCAAAAACTGATGATATATCCTCTTTTAAGCCTGGGAATTTTACTGATTAATCTGGTTTTAATTTTTCATTTTTACCTTCTGCGCCAGAAAAGAATGATTAATCTTCTGGCCTTCGGTCTCTTATTGGTTCAGGTGGTTTGTTTGTTTTCAGTTTTATTAATAATTCATTTTTAAAGTGTTTTGTCAAAATTACAAGGCGGAGCAGCGGTAATTTTGGTAACAAAACCTTTACCCCGCCTCCAATCTACCCCTTAATAAGTATTAAGTAGAAATAAGCCGAAGGCGTCCACCGCGAGACAAAAACTGTTTACTATTATGAACTTTATTTGGTTTGGGGGCGGGGTCGTAATTTTAATAAATTTGGCATGCCTAAAATTATTCGCTTCCGTTCGGAAAAACAAGGTCAGCCCGACCACATTTTGATTATTAATTTTGTTATTCTGATAGTCTTAGGATTGATTATTCTTTCCTCAGCCAGCTATTTTATGGCTTGTCAGGAATACGGAGATTGCTATCTTTATTTAAAGCGCCAGCTGGTGCGCGGTATTCTTCCCGGCCTGGTTCTTTTTTTATTTTTTTATCTTTTTGATTATCGGAAGTTAAAAAAAATAGCTTTGTTTTGTTTACCGTTGACGATTCTTCTTCTGGCCGCTGTTTTTATTCCCGGACTCGGTTTTGCCAAAGGCGATGCCCGGCGCTGGGTTAATTTAGGAATTACTTTTCAGCCGTCGGAAATAGCCAAACTCACCTTTATAATTTATTTGGCCGCCTGGCTGGCTAAACATAAAGATAACATCAAAAGTTTTAAAGAGGTTTTTTTGCCTTTTGTTTTTTTTCTGGCCGTGCTTTCGGGTTTGATTATTTATCAGCCGGATTTGGGAACTTTGATAGTTTTTGTTTTTGTGTCTACCGTTATTTATTTTCTTTCCGGCGCGCCGTTTCGCCATTTAGGGCCGTTAAGCGTTTCTTATATTTTTTTCTTTTTAATGATGATTAAAGTCGCTCCTTATCGTTTAAACAGGCTTATTGCCTTTCTTCATCCGGAGACAGATCCTTGGGGTATAAGCTATCATATTAATCAGGCCATTCTGGCGGTCAGTTCCGGCGGGTCGTTTGGTCGCGGCTTGGGATATTCGGCCCAGAAAATATATTATTTACCCGAAGTCATCAGCGATTCAATTTTTGCCGTTTTAGCCGAGGAACTTGGTTTTATTCTGACTGCGGCCGTGGTCGTTCTTTATCTTTATTTAACTTACCGGATTTTTCGGTTGGCCTTTTCAAATGAAGATATGTTTCCCAGGTTATTAGCCGGTGGCGTTGGTTTTTGGTTTATTTTTCAGGCAATAGTTAACATGGGCGCTATGTTGGGAATTTTGCCTTTAACCGGTATTCCTTTGCCTTTAATCGGTTATGGCGGAACAAATTTTGTTGTCTTCTGTGCCGCCTTCGGTATTTTGGCCAACATTTCAAAACAGACAGTAGTTGACCCCGTTAGAAAACCATTTTTACGAATTTTAAAACGTTCCGACTGAAGACGGGTAACAAATGTATTTTTTTGGGGTTGACAAAAACAAAAAAATCTGCTAAAATTTCAAACAGAAAATAGCAGTTCTTTTTTTTCTCTCCACCATCCTGCTTATCAGTGGCAAAACCGGACATCCCTCCTACCCGGGAAGTAGCCGCAATTTGAGGTTGATCTTGCTTGTCAAGCGTAGGCCTCAGGCTGGTAAGCGGGATTGTGGAGAGAATTTTTCAAAATTAATTAAGGAGGAATAGAAATGAAAAAGATATTATTCTGTCTGATTGTTCTGTTTGTTGCCGGTTGCGCCAAGTGGGAAACCTTGGCTCCGAATGCTGACGGTGTGTTAACCGTCAGAGTGGAAAATTTTGTTATTTCTTTTGTGTACGGCTCGCCGGACACATTGGAAATTTACAACCAGAATTGGGAATCTGGTTGGGTGAATATCGCCCGGCAGGAAACTTGGTCAAGTTATTTTGATATATTTGACCAAGATGTTCCCGGCCGCACGTTTGTCTCCGAGGTCGTCTTTTTTGAAAAAGGCGATAAAATCCAAATACGGATTGACATTGAAGATAGCGACGGCGAGAATCAAACGGAATACAGTTATTTCCGCCTTGGTAAAGTCATCAGAGAAGGTTATACTGATGAAGCCGAAACCGAAACCATTGAATTTCATAGAGAGGGAAAATGGTTAGTCGCCGATATCACTCTCTGACTTTTGGGGACCGGGTCCCCAAAAGAAAAAACTTAGACACGCGGGTGTCAAAAAAGGGTTCTACGGGACCCTTTTTCATTTACAAAATTTTAGGAGCTCGAATTTTAGGAGCTCAGCTTCTCAATTTTAGCTTCTCAGTTTTAATTATATTCGCTCATCGCTTTATCTATTCCTTTTTCCAAGATTGTTGAAATTGCCCGGATAATTGTTTTTATTGTTTGTTCAAGAACATTTTTTTCTTTTACGGAAAAGTTTTTAAGAACGAATTTTTCCGAAGCGATTTTAATGTTTTCTTCGGGTTTGATGCCCACTCTGATTCTCATAAAATTTTCGGTTTTCAAATGATTGATGATTGACTGCACGCCTTTATGTCCGGCATCGGAACGATTTTGGCAGATTTTTATTTTACCGAAAGGAATATCAACGTCGTCATGGATGACGATAATATTTTCCGATTCAATTTTATGTTTTTTCTTGACATAGCCGACAGACCTTCCCGAATCATTCATAAAAGTCAAAGGTTTTATTATTTCCGTTTCTTGGCCGCTTATTTGTTTTTTTAAATAAAGACAATCGGCTTTTTTGTTTTTTTCCCATTTTTCTTTTTCCGCCAGAACATCAACAACTTGCCAGCCGATATTGTGGCGGGTTTGTTCGTATTTTTTGCCCGGATTTCCCAACCCGACGATAAGTTTCATTTGTTTTAATGTTTTATTGTTCTGATAATTATCGGCGTGCCTTCAAAAGGCCATTTTTTTCTCAATTCTTTTTCCAAGATGTTTATTTGCGCCTGGGGGACAAGTTTTCTTCTGACGAGAATTCTCGGTATTCTGAGAATAAATTTCGGCGGCTTAATACCGGTTTGTTCCAGGTCGATTCTTTGCCAGACCGCCTGTTTCCATCCTTGGTTTATTATAGTTTGTCTAAAAAAATTAAAAAGTTCATCCGGGTTGAGCTGGCGGGAATAGTTTTCTTTGACCAGTTCAATTAGAGAAAATATTTTTTCCACGTTTTCTCCCAGTTTAGCGGAGATAAAAATGCTGGGTGCCCAGGATGCCAGGCTGATTCTTGGTTGATAAGCCCTTTCCAAATCGCTTTTATTTAAAACCACCACCAGGGATTTTTTGCTTTCTATAATCAAATTAAGCAGAGCTTTATCCTGGTGACCGATAGTTTGGGAGACGTCAATAACCATTAGAACAACGTCCGCTTTTTGGATTGTTTTTAAAGATTTTTGTACTCCGATTTTTTCCAAAAAATTATTTATTTTTTTCTTTTGTCTGATGCCGGCCGTATCAATTAAAAGGATTGGCTTATGAGGTCCGTCCTTGCAATAAGGTCTGACCTTTAAGAGAGTATCTTGCGGTCCGCGGGTGGTGTGTGGTTGAGAAGAAACAATGGCTTTTTCTTCGCCAAGTAAAGCGTTCAGCAGGGTTGATTTTCCCACGTTGGGCCGGCCGATAATGGCCACTTTTAAGGGTTCATTTTTTCCGTTTTTTCGGCGGGTCGCCGTCGGGGAGGCTTTATCATCTTCATCATCGCCTTCTTCTTCAAAAATTTTTAAAACTTCCTCCAAAAGGTCGCCAACCCCGGCGCCGGTGGCGGCGGAGATGGAATAAGCTTTTCCCAGACCCAATTTTAACCAAGCCGGACTTAGAGCCCAGGCTCTTTTTTGAGGGCTGTCAGCCTTGTTTAAAATAAAAAAACAGGGTTTCTTTACTTTTTTAATTGAGCGGCTGATTTCTCTTTCAAACCCTGAGAACGGCGGGCCGAGAGAATCTTCAGCCGGTCGGGCTTCAATTAGAAAAAAAATTAAGTCGGTTTCCTTAAACGCTTCTTTGATTTGTTTTTTAACCCCTTTTTCTATTTCGCTTTTCGCTTTATTTTCTTCAATGCCGCCGGTATCAATTACTATGAAATCCCGGCCTTGCCAGGAGCAAATGCCGTAGTGGCGG
>CAZAGY010000029.1:0-8635 GCA_964485025.1 uncultured Gammaproteobacteria bacterium | reverse complement strand
GACGACGTCTTGAACATCTTCAATATTAGGAATTTTATTTTCAAACCTCCGACTGAGTATTTTGACTACCTGATTGGATAACTTTTGAGACAATTTTCCATCTTCTTCGGAGACCGCGGTTACCGCTTTATAAATAGCTTCAGTAATTTTTTCCTGATTGAATTTGACGATCCGACCATCTCTTCTTCTGACTTTGGTTATTGGTTGTTTCATAATTCTATGATCTTTATTGATGAAAAAATTTATCACTCCGCCAATAGGTCCCTGAAGTGATTATTAAAATTGATTAAATTAACGACTGTATTTGTTTAAGGGCTTTAGGCAAAAGCGGAAGAAGAATTTTACCGAATCCAACCAACGGCAGGGCCACTTTTGAATTATTAATCAAACCGGCCCAACTTTCTCCTAAAGGAAATTTTGTCGAAAAGTATAAAATTAAACCGATAATCAGCCCTCCTTCAATAAGACCGAGAATTGCTCCGACCAAACGGTTAATAGTCTTGAGAAACGGAATAAAACTTAAAATGTCAAAAACTTTATTTAAAATCTTGAAGAGAATAAAAACAATAAATCTGGCTAATATAAAAACGGCAATAAATCCCAATAGGCGCGATAAGTTTAAATTATCCCCAAGAAACGGTAATATTTTCAAAGCAATTGTTTCATACCATCGACTGGCAATGAAAACCGCCAAAACGACGCTGATAATTCCGCCAATGGTTTGAATTAGGCCGTTCCAAAAGCCAAACCAAACAAAACCTAATAAAATTAAAAATAAAATTAAATCAAAAAAAGTCATAATCTTGGAAATAATATATCACCGGGAATTATTTTTTTAAATTTGCTTTCTGCCCATTTTTTGCCTTCGGTCAAAGATTTTTTCTTTTCTTGTCCCAAAAGCCCCAATGAAGCAAATATTTGGTTGCTTTTTTCAGGCATAAAAGGCTGAATCAACCAACCGAGATGACGCAACCCTTCAAGAAGATTATACAATACTTTTTGATATTCGGCAACATCCTTTTTGAACAAGCGCCAGGGCTCTTCTCGATTAATATATTTATCGCAAAAACTGATTAAATTATTAACACCGGCTAAAGCCACTTCAAATTTCAACTGGTCAAGGGCATTTTCATATTTCTCCCAAACCGTTTCTATTTCCTTTTTAAATTCATTGTTTACTTCTTTAGGTGGAAAAAATCTGTCACTTTTTTCCGCTAAAGTCAGAATTCGGCGATGTAAATTACCCAAACCGTTGGCTAAATTTGTATTATATTTATCATAAAATTTTGATTGAGAAACATCTCCATCTTGGCCAAAGGGAAAAATCGATAACATAATCCAACGCAGGGCGTCAGCGCCAAAAGTAACCGCCAATTCTTCCGGGTCAATAACGTTACCTAAGGATTTGCTCATTTTTTCCCCGCCAATGGTAAAAAATCCATGAGCATAAATTTTTTTAGGTAAAGGGAGTTTCAGACTTAAAAGCATGGCTGGCCAAATAATAGCGTGAAACCTTAAGATATCTTTGCCAATCAATTGAATGTCGGGCGGCCATTCTTTCGGATATTTCTTTGTTCCGACCCGCCAATTAATCCCTGACAAATAATTTATTAAAGCGTCAATCCAAACATATATTGTCTGTGAATTATCCCAGGGGATGGGAATTCCCCAAGTCACCTTTTCACGGGAGATCGCCAAATCTTCCAATTTTTCATTTTTTAAAAAACCCAAAACTTCGTTTCTTCTTTCAGTAGGTTCAATAACCAATTCATTGCCGGTAATTAATTTCAATAATTGTTGTTGAAAAGCGGATAATTTAAAAAAATAGCATTCCTCAGTAAGGGTAATGGCTTTTTTTCGATGAATCTGACAACGTCCATCAATTAATTCTTTGCCGGTATAATATCTTTCGCAGTCAACACAATAAAGACCCTGATAAGTACCTTTATAAATCAATTTTTTATCGTAAAGCTTTTGTAAAACATCAGTGACGATTTTCTCATGCTCCGGGTTGGTGGTTCTGATAAATTTGTCGTAAGAAATTCTGAATGTATCCCAGACCTGCTCATATTTAGCGGCATTTTGATCGCACAATTGTTTGGGTGTCAATTTTTTCTCTTTGGCTGTCTGAGTTATTTTTTCTCCGTGTTCATCCGTTCCCGTCAAAAAAAATGTTTTTTCTCCTTTCATTCTATGCCAACGAGCCAACACGTCAGCGGCTAAAGTAGTATAAGCGCCGCCAAGATGGGGTTTAGCGTTAACATAATAAATTGGGGTGGTAACGTAAAATTTAGCCATTTTTTTCCGGAGAAATAATAATAGTGAATTCTCCTTTAATTTTATCTTTTTTTAGACCGTCAAAAACTTGTTCTATGTTGCCGCGGTAGACTGTTTCAAATTTTTTCGTCAGCTCGCGGCCGACAAAAATTTGTCGACTTTTCAATTTAGAAAATTTATTTAATTCCGTCAAGGTTTTTAAAATTCGGTAAGGAGATTCAAAAAATACAATTGAATATTTTTTTTCTGACACTTCTTTAAAAAATTTATTCCGGCCCTTTTTCCCCGGACAAAATCCTAAAAAAACAAATCTATCGGCGGGAAAACCTGAAATACTTAGAGCAGTAGTGACCGCCGAGGGTCCCGGTAAAGGAATTATTTCCGGATTATTGAATTCCTTAACTAACAAACTGATTAATTTATTGCCTGGATCGGATATACCCGGCGTTCCCGCGTCCGAAACCAAAGCTAATTTTTTTCCGTCCCCAATTAACTCAAGAATTTTCTCTATTTTTTCTGTTCTAGAATGTTGATGATAACTTAACAAGGGTGTTTTTATTTGATAATGATCGCAAAGTATTCTTGTCTGACGGGTATCTTCACATAATATAAGATCAACCTCTTTCAGTGTCCTCAGTATCCTGAAACTTATATCTTCCAAATTTCCTATCGGAGTGGCAATAATAAATATTTTTCCTAGATTCATATGTCTATTTAACCGGTAAACCAAAGGGCGGCTCTCCTCTTTTACTGCCTGTCTTTTTGATCAACGGTGGCTTAATGTCGGTAATGGGAAAGTGATAAAGGGTGGCTAATTCTTCGGTATTTAAAATATTCTTAATTCTGTTCCTGTCAGGTGGAATGGTTAAAAATTTGGCGGCGGTTACAAGAATCCTTTTTAATCCTTTCGGTTCAATCTTCCAATAACGAGTTCTTTTTTGATAAGCTTTTATGATAGCTGTTTTTTGGGCTCCGGCCTTGTAGAGGCGCCTTGACGAAGTCGTGGATTTAACTTCTGGTTGAATGCCGTTCATATCTAAGGTATTTACCGCATTAAAAGCGCTTAAAATTCCCACTATTCCCCTGTCTTGGCTAAAAATTTCTTTTTTAGCTAAGTAAATCACTCTTATTCTTGTCTCAAAGGCAATTTTAGATATTTTATTTTGAATGCTTTCAATCACTCTCTTCTCTCCGGGTGTAAGATTTATTTTTTGCTTTTCTTCTTTTGTCTCCCCGGTCGGCAAAAGAAGTCCTAAAGATTCCGAAACAATATCGGCCACGGTCTGACTTATCTTGACTGGTGTCCATAAGGTTTTATCAATTAAATTCTTTGAGGTTTCTGTTTTATCTCCCATCATTCTCTTAGCCAAAGATTCTCCTTCCCGTCTAAAATTTGATCCGGCCGGCCGGACGACAAATTGTATCCAAACTTGCTCTCCTTCCCAAAGTTTCCCTAAAATTTCCAATAAATCAATTATTGGATCTTTTAATTCCTTACTTAAAGTGTGTTCAAAATTCGGGTAAGTTTTTATGGGATACGGACTTTTATTGTAAAGACCCAGGTCGGCTCCCCAAATATCACATTCTTCATTGGGAAATTCTTCCGGGGATCCCTTAGTATAATCTTCTATTTCGGAAATTTCCACTCCGGGATAAGTGGCGTAAATAGCTGCTTCAATCAAATCGCGATATTGAATCGGCGTATAAATCAAAAATCTAATTTGTCCGTCAACTCCAATTATTTCCAAAGAGACATCCAATTGAACATTGCCCTCTATATATTTCTCGTGCCAATCGGGATTTGCTTTTATCCCGGCCAGGTGGGTAAAAAATCTTTCAATAGCCTCGGGTCCCTGTTCGTTATCCCGTGGAAGATCAATAGACAACAGAACATATTTTTGTCTGGCTAAATATTCATTTTTTATATGTTCCATCCAGTGAAAATAAATAATCCGCAAAATAATCAAAACGACCAGTGAAACTATAATAAAAATAAAAAAACCTCTGAGAGGATAATAAATATTACTCCCGAACAGATGAGATAAAAAATCCAAATTAATTCTAATATCCATAATTTATAAATTTATTATAACACCTTCAAATTTTAAATCAAAACCCGTTTAAAGGCCTTCCTGCTTTAAATCTTCCAATAACTTTTTCTGCTTCTTTGTAGGATTTTTAGGAATTTTTATCTCAATCTTAATGATATGATCGCCTCTATCTTTCGTCTTATTTTTAGAAGACAAATAAACGATTCCTTTACCTTTTAACCTGAATTCTTGGCCTGAATGTGTTCCTGAAGGGATTTTCAATCTTACTGGGCCGTCGACCGTTTTGATTTCAACGCCATCACCCAGAACGGCCTGAGAAATTAATATTTCTTTTTTAGAAAAAATGTTGTTGCCTCGACGTTCAAATTCCGAATCAGACCGAATTAAAACCGTTACGTACAAATCGCCATTTTTAATTCCGTTTTCACCGGCTTCACCCTGTCCGACGAATCTTATCGTCTGTCCCTGGTCAATGCCTGCGGGTATTTTTAACTTTACTTTTGATAATGTTTTGACTCTTCCTTGACTTTGACATTTTTTACATTTTTTCTCCGGAATTTTTCCTTGGCCATTACAGTTCGGACAAACGGATGTTGTTTGGAAGGTACCAAAAAAAGTGGATTGAGATTGAATAATCTGTCCGCGACCTTGACATTGACGGCAAACAGCAAACCTGCTTCCCGGTTCTACTCCCGAACCATCGCAGATGTCACATTTAATATATCTTTCCAGTTTTATTTCTTTTTCCGTACCAAAAACCGCCTCCTGAAAATCTAAGGCTAGTTCGATTTCAATATCGTGTCCTTGTTGACGATGTAAATTTTTCGCTTTTTCGCTAAAATTTCTGTCAAAAGCAGAACCTCTTCCAGCGGAAAAAATGTTTTCAAAAATATCCCCCAGGTTACCAAAACCGAGATCATCAAAATCAAACTTGGTCTCACTCCCCTTCATTGCTTCTGCCCAACTGGCCCAATCGCGAAAATTATCAAAACCACTAAATCCTCCCTTGGCTTGAGCTTGACTAAATGCCGATCCATACTGGTCGTACATTTTCTTTTTTTCCGGGTCGGAAAGAGTTTGATAAGCCTCATTTATTTCCCTGAATTTTTCCGTATTTCCCCCGGCTTTATCCGGATGATTTTTTTGAGCTAGACTCCGAAAGGCCTGTTTGATTTCTTGGATTGAAGCATTTTTATTTATTCCCAAAATTTCATAATAATCTGCCATAATACGTCATTATATTGATTTCGCTAAACAAGTAAACCCCTCGCATCAAATCCCTGTCTGATGAAATTTATACCTATTTGAGACGCTATCTTAGTTATAAAATTTGGTGTGGGGATAAAGATAATAAAAACGGGCCCGCCCTGATTCGAACAGGGAATCCCTGTTTTGGAGACAGGTGTTTTACCGTTGAAACTACAGGCCCTTATAATTAAATTACCTTAATGTCTATGTAATAATAAAATTTAATTTCAAGGTTCTAGCAAAACCAGGTTTTTATTTTGTCTCTTTATGAAGAGTGTGTTTTTTGCACCACCGGCAGTATTTCTTAAGTTCTAACCTTTCTTTGATTTTTTTCTTGTTTTTTCTTGTGTAATAACCGATGCGATGACACTTTGTGCATTCTAATTTAACTAAATTATCTTGAGACATATTTTTATTCGTTTAAATCCATTAATTAAGCCAGGGAGAGGATTTGAACCCCCGACCGACTGTTTACAAAACAGTTGCTCTACCTCTGAGCTACCCTGGCAAAATGGGTGGGGCAGGATTCGAACCTGCGAAGGCCGAAACCAGCAGATTTACAGTCTGCTGCATTTGTCCACTTTGCTACCCACCCAAAAGCCCAGGCGCGGGCTTGAACCGCGGACCTTTTGCTTACCATGCAAATGCTCTACCAACTGAGCTACCTGGGCATTTTATTTTGATACTTATTTTTTATAAATTCTATCTTATTTTTTAAAAAAATCAAGACCTTAGTTGTTTTGAAAATTAAATTCCTTTTAATTTTGTCGAGGTAAATCTTAATTTTTTCTTTTTTTACCTTTAGTTTGTTCTGCCACTCCTCTATTTGTCGGATAACTTTTTTTTCCAATAAATATTTCTTCATTTTAGCCTCTTTTTCTTCCGGGATCTGCTCTACATCAATATTAGTTAAAGAAAAAAACTTTCGACTGATAATAAAAATAATGGATACTAAGGCTAAAAAAATAATTATCAACAACAAAATATTTATAATCATAATTTATGTCTTTGATTGATTAAAAATCCTTATTTTATCTCTAACGACCTTGCCTATTTCCCTGATGGCCGGCGATAAAATCTCCCTCGGATCTAATTCTTTTTCTTTCACTTTTAATGACATTTTTAAAGCTCTTTTAAAAGCCATTCTTATTTCCGTGTCAATGTTGATTATTCTGATGCCGAGATTAATTGCTTGTTTTATCTGACTTAAAGCAATTCCAGAAGCGCCGTGAAGAACTAAAGGAATATCAATCTTTCTTTTAATATCTTTTAATCTAGATAAAAATAATTTTGGTACCCCGTATTCCATTTTATAATGGCCGTGAATATTACCAATGGCTACGGCTAGAGTGTTTATTTTTGTCTTCTTGACAAATTCCTGAGACTGATCCGGGTCCGTTAAAAATTCCTCCGGTTTTAAGATCAATCTTTGATAACCATCTCTACCCTTGCCGACTACCCCTAATTCTGCCTGAACCCAAACATTGTGCTGATGGGCGTATTGAACTACTTCCTTGGTTAAAACAATGTTTCTCTTAAACGACTGATCTGAGGCGTCAATCATTACTGAAGAAAAACCAGATTTAATGCATTCTTCGACTTCAGATAAAGTTCTTCCGTGGTCAAGATGGAGGGCAATATCAATATCTTTACCCTGATTATCAGCGATCGACTGAATTATCTGGGTGATTGTTTTTACTCCTGCGTATTTGAGTGTTTTAGGAGTAACTTGAACAATAATCGGAGATTTTGCCTGGATTGCTCCTTCGATGATCCCCATTGTTATTTCAAAATTAAAAGTATCAAAAGCGCCCAAAGCGTTTTTTCTTTTTTCTGTTTCTTTAATGATTTTTTTTATATGAACCAGCATAGATATTACGATGATATTAATTCGCACATTTTAATAAACTCTTCCGTCTTTAAACTCGCGCTACCTACCAAAACGCCATCTATTGTTTCTTGATTAAGAAACGGACTTATAGTAGCGGAATCGACGCTACCGCCATAAATAGTCCTGATATTGTTATGGACGATTGGCAGAGGGTACATGTCTATGGTCCTTTGAAGAATTATTTTTGCCATGTAATCCGCTTCTTGGGGATCGATTGCCTGTCCGGTACCGATTACCCAAACCGGTTCATAGGCAATGATAATCTCCTGATTCACCTTTAAATTAATTCCTTCCAAAGCCTTGGAAACTTGAGTAAGTACTACATGTTCTTTAAGACCCTTGTCCCTTTCTTCTCTGGTTTCTCCAACACAAATAACGGGAATAAGACCCAAGTTAAGAGCCGTTTTAACCTTTTTGTGGACCATCTCGTCGGTTTCTCCTAAAACCTGGCGGCGTTCCGAATGTCCTAAAATGACATATTCGCAACCCAATTCCTTCAAAACTAAAGGAGAAACTTCTCCGGTAAAACCTCCTTTTTCTTCCCAAAAACAATCCTGTGCCCCACACGACAGAACATTTTTTTTTGGCCCAAAAATCTTTGCCACTTCTGGAATGCTCATGAATGGCGGGCAGAGAACCACGTCAAAATCTCTTAATTCCCTCTTTTCTCTTCTTATTTTTTTTATTCTGTTTAAAATCTCTCTGGCTAAAATTTTTGCCTCTTTAAAAGAAAGTTGCATTTTCCAGTTGGCGATGATAATTGGTTTTTTCATAAAATTAAATAATTGAAATAATTCCCATTGTCCCTAAAGTTATTAATATACCGGCCAAAATAACCCCTATAAAAATTAAGCCTAAACTCTTCCAGTAAGGCATACCGAAGATAAACGAAGCAATTGTCCCGGTCCAAGCACCAGTGAGGGGTAAGGGAATGGCAACAAATAAAATAAGTGCCAAATTACCATAAAGGGAATGTTTTTTATAAAAACGGCGACGAGTTCTTTTAAATGACCAGTTAAAAATTTTATCTATAAGCGTGCTTTTTTCCATTAGAAAACCTGCTAAATTTTTCCAAAACCAAAGTAAAAAAAAGACTGGTATCATATTGCCCATGCAAGCTAAAAAAACGGCTTTCAGTGGACTTAAATGCCAAAGACCGATGGCCAAG
>CAZAGY010000028.1:0-8882 GCA_964485025.1 uncultured Gammaproteobacteria bacterium | reverse complement strand
CTAATAAAGCTCAGGGAATTATATGTTGGAAAATAGATAGATTAGCCAGAAACCCTGTAGACGGAGGTCAAATTAACTGGCTCCTCCAACAAGGTATTATTAAACATATAAAAACTTTTGGTCGTGACTGGTATCCTACTGACAATGTTTTGATGATGAGTGTGGAGTTCGGTATGGCAAATCAATTTATCCTTGATCTATCATCTAACACTAAACGTGGTTTAAAAGCAAAGGTAGAACAAGGATGGCTCCCCCAGCTTGCACCACCCGGATATCTTAATAACCCCCTAAAATCCAAAGATGAAAAAAGTATTATCAAAGATCCTGATAGATTTGATTTAATAAGAAAAATATTTCATTTAATATTAACTGGCAACTATACAATTTCGGAGATACTTAAAAAAATAAATGGTTGGGGTTATAAAAACAAAGCTGGTAGAAAAATGTCGAGAACCACACTTTATAATATATTTACCCGATCCTTTTATTATGGAAATTTTGAATACCCAAAAGGAAGTGGGAATTGGTATACAGGAAGCCATGATCCAATGATTAATATTACAGAATATAACAGAATACAAGAACTCTTGGGCAGAAAAGGAAAACCACGTCCACAGAAACATGTTTTCCCTTTTAGAGGACTTATTAGATGTGGAGAATGTGGAGCTATGATTACCCCTGAAAATAAAATAAAGCATCAGAAGAATGGCAATGTTCACCATTATACTTATTATCACTGCACCAAGCATATAGATCCTCATTGCAAACAGAAAGGTATTAAAGCAGAAATATTAGAAAAACAAATTTTAGAAACCATTAAAAAAATTGAAATTCCCATTGAATTTCATCGATGGGCAATAAAACAATTGAAAAAAGAAAATGAATTAGAATCAAAAGATAGAAATATAATTTTGAATACTCAACAAAATACTTATAATGCTTGTGTTAGAAAAGTCGATCGATTAATTGACATGAGAACTAATAATGAAATCGACGAACAAGAGTTTAAAATAAAAAAAGCCGAGTTAACTAAAGAAAAACTCAACTTAGAGGAATTATTACAAAATACTGGGAAAAGAGTTGATGATTGGCTAGACAACGCTGAAACAGTCTTTGACTTCGCTGAAAAGGCTCGAGAAAGGTTTGAAAATGGCTCTCTGGAGGTTAAAAGAAGTATACTATCGTCATTAGGTTCGAACCTCTTGTTAAAAGACGGGAAACTCGCTATAAACGTGCGAAAACCCCTTATTTTAATGAAAGAAGTCTCGTTGGGGGTAAATGTAGAAAAAGACACGTTCGAACCTCTTGGAATGTGCTCTACTAAGCGAAAAAGCAAGGATTTAGTCCCTACTTGTCCTGTTTGGCTCCGGAGGTGGGACTCGAACCCACGACACACTGGTTAACAGCCAGTTGCTCTGACCAACTGAGCTACTCCGGATCATTTTAAATATTCAATTGTAGAATAATTATATCAAATTAAATAAAAATTTCAAGTCTAATTCTAATAATAATCTTTAACTTTTTGAATGCCCTTTAACTGTCTGATTCTTTCTAAGGCTCTGGCCTCGATTTGACGAATTCTCTCCCTGGTAACGCCAAAAACCTGGCCCACTTCTTCAAGCGTATGGGCTACTCCGTCAGTCAAACCAAAACGAATATCCAGAATTTTCTGTTCCCTGGACGACAACTCGACAATAATCTCTTTAATGTATTTTCTTAAAAGCATCAATGCCGCCGCCCGATCAGGAGCGATAGACTTCACGTCCTCTATAAAATCCCCTAATTCCGTATCCTTATCGTCATCATCGCCAACCGTAGTTTCCAGAGAGATAACGTCCTGGGATATTTTCAGCAAGTACCTAGCTTCGTCAACTGGAACCCCCATTTCTCCAGCGATCTCTTCGGGAGCGGGCTGACGCCCCAATTGTTGCAGTAACCAGCGTTCCGCCTGATGAAACTTGCCTAAGATTTCAACCACGTGAACCGGAATCCTAATAGTCCTTGACTGGTCAGCCAAAGCCCTGATAATAGCCTGCCTAATCCACCAAGTGGCGTAAGTGGAGAACTTGTATCCTTTCCGCCAATCATATTTCTCTACTGCCCTAAATAAACCGATGTTCCCCTCTTGAATCAAATCCAAAAAGGTCAAACCGTAACCGGAAAACCTTTTGGCAATGCTCACCACTAAACGCAGATTGGCCTCAATTAATTTCCTGGCCGCCCTTTGATCGTTATTGTCCTTCTTCTTCGCCAGTTCAACTTCCTCTTTAGAAGAAATTAAGGGAACCCGTCCTATCTCTTTTAAGTACATCTGTATTGAGTCGGCTGAAAGTTGACTTAAGTCAAAAAATATTTCTCTTTCTTTGCCTTCTTTTTTCGGCGCTTCTAAAAGACTTTGCTGCGATTCCTCAACTTTAATGCCGATTTTTTCCAAATAATCCAAATATTCTTCATATTGAGTCAGATATTTCTCTATTCTGGGGAAAGCGTAAAAAAGCTCGTTTTCCGTAACGAAACCCCTTTGCTTTCCTTTTTCCATTATCTTCTGTGCTTCCTCTTCCGGCCATTTCACCGAGGAAGAGCCATGCCCTTCTCCGGTATTTCCCAAAAACTTTTTTTTCTGAAAAGTTTCTGTTTTTCTGAAATTATTTCTTTTAGCAATCCTCTTCAGCTTCCTTAATATTTTTTTTATTTTCTTATTTTTTGGCATACTATTTATTTGCAACTGTCAATCTCGCGGGAGAGTTTGACTATTTTTAAGCTTATTTTCTGAATCATTTCCTCGTCCCCCTTTAATTCTCCTTCCTTCAGTTCATAAATTGATTTTTCCATTCTTTTATTCAAATATTTTTTCTTTAAAAGATTAACCAGGCACCCCAGTTCTTTCTCGATTTCCTTGGAATTGTAGCCGTCAAATTCCTTTTCGGCTAAAAAAACCAAAAAATCCAAATAATCGGTCAACTCCTTGTCCTTTATCTCTTTCTTTATTTTTTTAAAATCAATATTTTTATTCTTTAGATAATAATCTTTAACCGCCCTGGCCACGGCCTGATCCCTGGCCGTCAAAAACATGTCCAAAACCACCTCTTTTAGGGCCTCTCCCCGGTTAGGATATTTCAAGACCAAAGCCAAAAATCTTTCTCCGGCCTGCTGCTCCCCGGAAACTCTTTCCGACACAATTTCTTCCGAATTGGAAAACTGCCTTGGCCGGTTGATTCTTCTTAAAGCGTCCCTTAAAGAAATTTCCGAAACATTCAAATCCCCGCTTAATTTTTTCAGCCAAAGATCTTGTTCCACCGGGTCACCCAATTTGGCGATAATCGGCAGAAGGATCCTGCTGATCTGTTTTTTATCTTCTATTTTATTCAAATCCTTGTCTTTGTGGGCTAGAGAAAAATAGTATTCCATAATGGGCTGAGGGTCTTCAATGGCCTTTTTCCAGCCGTTCAGATCGGTACGGATAAATTCATCAGGGTCTTTGCCTTTATTTAACCGCAATACCTTAACGTTCAAGCCCTGCTGAAGCAGCATATCAATACTCCTTTGGGTGGCGGCTTGGCCGGCCAAATCCACATCAAAAGCCAGAATGATGTTTGAGGTGTATCTTAGTAGAATTTTAATCTGATCCTGAGTCAAGGCCGTGCCTGAAGTGCAAATGGTATTGTCATAACCGACCTGATGGCAGGCCAGTACATCCATATTGCCTTCCACTAAAATAAGCTTGTCTTCTTCTTTGATTTTATTTTTAGCCTTATTTAACCCGTATAAAATTCTGCTCTTGTTGTAAATTAAGGTATCGGGCGTATTTATGTATTTGGGAGATTTTTCCTCATCCCGGGTACCAGGCAAAATCCTGGCGGTAAAACCGACAATTTGGTCATGGACATCGGCAATGGGGAAGGTAAAACGGTTGCGAAACCGATCGTAAAAGCCTCCCTTGCTTGACCTGACAATCATCCCTGCGGCTTCAATGTCTTTTTCTTTAAACCCTCTTTTGGTTAAAAAAGTCAAAAGGGCGTCCCACTTGTCCGGCACAAAACCTATTTGAAATTCATCAATAATTTTTTTTCCCAATTTTCTTTCCTTTGATAAATATTCTCTGGCCCCTTCCGATAAAGGCGAATCCCAAAGAACCTTGTGGTAAAACTCGGCTGACCAGCGGCAAATATCAAGTAGCTTCGTTTTCTGGCTGACAGTCTGGCGGTCATAGTGGTCTATGGTCACCCCGGCTCTTTTGGCCAGGATCCTTAGGGCCTCGGGAAAATCAATATTTTCAATTTCTTTAATAAAAGCGAAGATATCTCCACCCTTGGAACACCCGAAACAATGCCAGATTTGTTTTTCCGGAGAAATAAAAAATGACGGGGTTTTTTCCCGATGAAACGGACAGAGAGCACGGAAACTGCTGCCTAATTGCTTTACCTGGACGTATTCCGAAATCAAATCAACAATGTCTATTTTTGATTTTATTTCTTCAATGTGATCCATAAAATAAATATATTATTTTAAAGATTTTAAAATTTCTCCCAGATTTTTAATTTCTTCGCCATATAAAGCCCAATCTCCTTTTTGTTGGGCATTTAAAGCATTATCATAATGTTCCTTTGCCTGTTGAATCGTATCTTTGTTCTCGTCAACTGTTTTAACTGTTTCTAAAGAATCTTGCTGAGTTGCTGTTATTCGACCGCTAAATATTTTTTCCAGAGATAAATCCAACCTTTCTTCCATGGCAATTCTGTTTTCATAAGCGACAATAACCCGTTTTAATTCCGGAATCTTTCCTCCTTCGGCTTTTAAATATATCGGCTGAACATAAAGTAAAGATTTTTCAATGGGGATAACTAATAAATTTCCTTTGATAACTTGCGACCCGCGTTGGTCCCATAAAGTTAATTGCTGGGAAATGCTTGTGTCTTGATTAATACGATTCATAATTTGCCGGGGGCCAAAAACTAATTTTTGTTTGGAAAAACTATAAACAACAATTTCTCCGTAATGCTCTCCGTCATTGCGAGCCGCCATCCAGGCTGATAAATTATCTTTTCCGCGAGGGGTAAAGGGAATCATTAAAATATATTCCTCTTTTTCTTCTTCCGGCAACTTCATAATCATTCTCCTCATCATTGGGTCTGGTGTTGAGGAAGAAGATAAGCGGGGAATTTCCCATTGGTCTTCTTTGTTATAAAAAATTTGCGCTTCATCCATATGGTAAATAGAGTAAATTTTGGTCTGATAACTAAACAGTTCTTCAGGATAACGCAAATGAGCCCTTAAATCATCATTCATTTCTTCTAATGGTAAAAATGTATTTTTAAAAATCTGGGCAAAGGTTTGAATAATGGGGTCTGTGGGGTCAGTCAAATAAATTTTCACATCTCCGTTATAAGCGTCAATAACCACTTTGGCGGAATTTCTAATATAATTAAGGCCTTGAGGAATAAACAGCCCGTTTAACGGCATAGCGTCAGTTCTGGCAATTGATTGAGAATAAGGATAGCGATTACTAATAGTATAAGCATCGGCTATCCATTTAAGTCTGCCTTGGCTGGTAATGAACATATAAGGATCTGCGTCAAAACTTAAAAAAGGGAAAAGTTTTTTCAAACGGGCGCTAATGTCCCGATAATACATTATTCGGGAATCTTGCGTAATGTCGTTAGATAAAATAATTTTAAATGAACCGAATTTAACGGCAAAAAGTAATTTTTTAAAAAATGAATCTAATTTCACTCCCCCGTTTCCTTGATAATTAACAAAAACATTTTTTTCTCCGGCCGGATAATCAAATTCTTGGGATTTATTATTAACAATTACATATTCATTAGAAAGTTCTCCGTAATATATTTCTGGTTGAGTAATGGTTAAAGATTTTTTAGTGGAAACAGTAGGCAGGTCTTTTAAAAACAACACGGGCAAACCTTCGGGCGTAACTTCATTAACCGGCCCAAGGGTTAATCCATAGCCATGAGTAAAGGTTAAATGTTCATTGATAAAATTACGCTGAGGCAGATTAACTGAATTCAGCTCTCGCGGCGATAACAAAACTTGCCGATACTCGTCTCCAAATAAATAACGGTCGTTATCAATGGAAACAAAATCATAATAGGTTCTAATTTCTTGAAGTTGTCCAAAAGTGTCAAGTAACGGTTCCCTGTCCCAAAGCCGAATGTTTTTTATAGTGGAAGTATTATTATTAATATCGTCCATACTTAAGGTTGTCCCATCGCTCAATTCGCGCTCAATCACTTTATCAAGAGTAAAAGCCCTTTTCGTTGCGGCAATGCTGTATTCTATATACGGTTTTTCTTTTACTAATTCATTGGGCAAAACAACAAATCTTTGTAAAACAATCGGAAATAACCACACTCCTATAACCGCTACAACTACATAAAATCCGATACTAAAATAAATCAAACGGGGATAATTTTTAAAAATATTGACAAAAAACGATATGACCGCAAGTAAAGAAACAAAAAATAAAATTTTAAGAAACGGCAGGGTAGCGTGTAAGTCGGCATAGCCGGCTCCGTTAAAAAAATCATGGGAATGATAAATTAAAGAAGGAATTTTAACCAAAACCAGGTCAATGGCGATGAAAATAAATAAAAAAGCGGCTAAAGAACAAACATATTGTTTAATTTTTTTATCTTTCAACAACTCCTTATTAAGAGTATTAATGGTCAATAAAGATTTTCCTTTGACTATAAGAAATTTAAAAATTAAAAAAATAAAACAAAAAATAATCAACCAAAAACCAAGATTAATCAAAAATTCAATAAAAGGCAAAGTAAAAAAATAAAAAGATATATCTTTATTAAAGATGGGGTCAGTGACGTTAAACAATGTTAAATTAAAATATTTTAAAACAACCTCCCATTGCCCGACTGAACTAAGCCCGAAAAAAAGTCCGATAAGTAAAGAATAAATTAAAGCAAAATTTAATTTTAATTGTTGTCCCGGCCTAATGATTATTACTTCTGAATTTGACTTTAATAATTTTGTAACAAAAAAACTGTTAAAATAAAGAATTAAAAAACTAAAAAAACCGATTGCCAATCCTAAGAAAACCTTTGTTTTAAGAACTGTTAATAAGATATTTTCATATCCAAGATTTTGAAACCACCAAAAATCCGTTAAAAAATAGAAAATACTTGGTAATAATAAAATAAATAAAAAAATGATTGGCCCAATAATAAATTTTTTGTTTAATGTCATTTTACTGTCTATAATTTATTTTAATTATCTTAATCATAACAAGATTACAGAAAAAACCAAGATTAAAACCTGTAAATATAAACTAGGGACCCGTTTTCCCTTATCCTTTCCTTAACTTCCGGTTCTAAACCTTTAATTGAAAAAACGTAGGAAACTACTCTGGCTCCGGGCTTAAGTTCTTTTTTGAATTTGTCTTTTAATCTTTTTTCCAATGTCTTAGGTAAGAGATAAGTATAAACCACATCTGCCTGGGACAAATTCTCCTTAAACATACTTTTGTGCTTAAAAACAACCTCTTTATTGCGTTTAAAAAACGCAATAAGTTTACAATATAAAACAAGAGGTATGGCGGTTTCCAGACCAGTGGCCTTTACTTTGAATTTATCCTGAACAAAAAAAACGACTCGGCCGTCGCCCGAGCCCAATTCATAGAAAACCTCTCCTGGCTTTAAGTCCGCCAAATTAAAAATTTTTTCCAAATCATTTTTTTTGGTTGGCACCCAGGGAGCCACGGAAATGCAGGCCCAAAACATGGTAATTAAAAAATAAATCAAGATTAAACCCAAAAAAACAAGGAAGTATAAAAATATTTGCATATAAAATAAAGTTAAAAAATTAAATGCCTTTTTTAGACGCTATTGAATAAACCATCAGACCAGCGACAACTAAAACCGTCAATCCGGCCATGATGGCAATCCTGACTATTTTCTCCCGCTTGCCTAAATCTTTCCAAACCGGCTGGGCCTGTCTGTTCTTCTCCCACTTGCCCTTGTTAACCAGTCCGATGACCAAAAAAATAAAACCCATCAATAAAAGAGTCTCGTTTTTAAGGGGAAAACCGATAATCAGCCAAAAAACGCCGATAATAAAAATCTTGTAATAATCGGGAGGGATATTTTTCTTCTTTTTAACAATAACCCCCCAAGTCAAAAAAACGATTAAAAGAATCAGAAGCGAAAGAAAAATCCACAATGTTGGTTTCATATTTTAAAAGTTAACCAATGATAAATGATCAGGCGATGAAACGTAATAAAAAAAGAATGTAAGCAAACCAAGGCATGTACTTATTCTATCAAGAACCCTGAGTTTGTCGAAGAGCGGAGAGGTATCCTTCGCTCTTTGCGCTACGGAATACCTATTTTTTAAACAAAATCCCTTCTTTTTCCTAATTGGCCTGCCATTAAGCGAAGCGTTAGTGATTCAGCCTTCGTAGCCATAGGGTACTACGGCGAAGTAGGCAATTTAATGGCGGAGAGGGCGGGATTCGAACCCGCGATACCGTTTCCGGTATACTTGCTTTCCAGGCAAGCCCTTTCGTCCACTCAGGCACCTCTCCGTATTACTTTTTACCAATTTTTTCAAAAAGAACCGCTAATTGTTGTTTTAAAAATTTTTTACCATCGCTGGTTTTTAAAAACTTTTCACGGCGCAAAGCATCCTGTTTTAAAAAATATGCCTCATAGTGTATTAACTTTAATGGCCTTCGTTTGATTGTAGACGCAACCTTTCCTCCGCAATGCTCTCTTAGCCGCCTTTTTAAATTTTCCGTGAAGCCCGTGTAGATCTGGTTGTTATTTAATAATAAAATATAAATATAATACATTTCATTATATAAATTATGGATTCGCCCCGAGATAAACTCGGGGCGCTACGGGTTTATCCCGTAG
>CAZAGY010000027.1:0-9324 GCA_964485025.1 uncultured Gammaproteobacteria bacterium | reverse complement strand
AAATGTTCTGATTTAGTTTTTCATAATCAGGCAATTCTTTTAAATCATTAATGCCCAGATGACGGATAAAATCCAAACTCACGTTATAAACCTGATTCTCCGTATCCTTGTCCGCCGATGAGGCGGGCTCTTCGACAACCAGGCCTTTAATCAAAAGATTGCGCAAAATGATACTGCAGTTGACTCCGCGTATCTGTTCCAGTTCGTCTCTTTTAATCGGCCCGCGGTAAGCGACGATTGCCAAAGTTTCCAAAGAAGCCGGTGTTAATTCCTGATTAATCTCCTGTTTTAAAAATTTCTGAAGAATTTGGCTGTTCTCCGGACCAGTGACCATTTGAAAATCATTGCCGTTCTGGATGATCCTTATTCCCTGATTTCTGGAACCGTATTCTTCAATTAATTCATTTAAGGCTTTTTCCACTTCTTCCGGTTTTTGCTCGATGATTTTAACCAGTTCCTTTTTGTTCAACGGCCGGTTGATTATAAAAAGCAGACTTTCAATGATTGATTTGATTTGTTTTATTTCCATTTGATTGAGGTTGATTATTAAAAATTTATGAGGAATTGATAAAGTTGAGGAGCGAAGCTTCTCAACTTTTAGTGATAATGATTTCTTCAAAAAGCCCCGACTGCTCAACCACCGCCTGCCTTCTTTTAACCAGTTCCAGAATCGCCAAAAAAGTGGCTATTTTCTCGGGCTTCTGTTTCCCTTTAATCAAAGAATTGAAAACGACTCTTTGTTTTTCTTTCAAAATATCCATTAATTCCTTAATCTTCAGCTGCAAAGAAATAACTCTCCTTTTAAGGGTCTGCCGATTGAATTTAATCTGTTTAGAAACGATTAAAACCAAATTTCTAAAATATTTTTCCAAAACATCAACGGTAATCTTAACGTCCAGAGAAAAATCAGGAACAATTTCTAAGGGAATTCTTTCCCGGCTGAAAGAATATCTGGGTTGATTGGCAATTTTTCCCACTTCCCTGGTCACCCGGGCGTACTGCCGATAAATCTTCAATTGATTGACCAGGTCCTGGCCCTCTTCATCCTCTTCCGCGGCTTCGGGGATTAAAAGTCTTGATTTGATTAGAATTAATTTAGCGGCGATTTCCAAAAAATCAGCCAATTCATCAGGCCGGACTTCTCCAATTTCTTTCAAATAACGCAAAAATTCATCGGCTACCTGAGCCAAAGAAATCTCGGTAATATCCATTCTTTCTTTTTCTATTAATTGCAACAACAGGTTGAATGGCCCCTGGAATTTTTCCAGTTTCAAAGTGTACATAATCTTTATTTTTTCTTGCTAAAACTCCCTTTTACCGGTTGTTCCGATTTTACAAAATCCTTGGTTCTTATCTTCAATGAAATTCCGTATTCTCCGGCGTTAACGATAATTTTTGTCGGTTTAAAAACGAGGTTATCAATAAAAACCGGCATTTTTAACAATTGGCCGAAAGGAGGAATTACGCCCAATTTTCCTATTTTAATGTTCTTTTTTATCCAGGCCTCTTTTATAAAATCAATTTCTTTAATTGCCTTAAGGCCCCGTTTTTTCCTCCACTCATTAACGACTCTTTTAAACTTTGCTTTGTCTAAATTTTTATCGGCCGGCAAAAGAACCATAACCGGGTCTTTATCCGTTCTAACTAACAGGGTTTTAACCACTTCTTCGGGTTTTTTTAAATGAAGAGTTTTAACCAAATCCCAGGCCGTATGGACGACGCGGTGTTCAATTAGTTCATAATTAATCTTTTTCTCCGCCAAATAATTAACGAGTTTTTGAGAAACTGACATAAAAATCCATTTTAACATTAGAACATTTTAACATTAAAGCGTTCTAATATTTAGTTAATAAATTATATTGAAAAGAACTAACCGGGTGCTTAGGGGTCAGGGATTGGGATTATATTTATCTGATTTCCTGATTACCCAATCACCCAACAGTGGCTTTTATTCTTCTGATTCCCGCCCCGCTCGCCTCCTCTTTAATGATTTTAAAATTGCCGATTTCCCCGGTATTTTTGACATGAGGACCGGCGCAAATCTCCCGACTAAAAGGAGGTTCTGAGTTTGTCGAAGAATCGCCTCCAACGGAATAAACTCTGACTGTTTTCGGATATTTCTCCTTAAAAAAGGCCAAGGCTCCCAATTTTATCGCCTCTTCATAAGGCATCTCTTCCATTCTTACTTTCAAACCCTGTTTTATTATTTGATTAACTATTTCTTCCACTTCTTTTATCTGTTCTTCGGTAAGCTTTTCCTGATGGGTGAAATCGAATCTCAGCCTCTCCGGAGTCAGGTCGGAACCGGCTTGTTGGACGTGATTGCCCAGAACCCGCCTCAATGCCTGATGTAATAAATGAGTGGCGGTATGATGGGAAGCAACTTTTTCTCCCCATTCGCCCACTCCGCCGAATTTGTTCTTTACTCCAGCGCGTGAGACTTCTTTATGCAGTTCAAACTGTCTCTTAAAGGCTTCTTCGTCTATCTTAAGATTATGTTCCCGGGCCATTTCTCCGGTTAATTCCAGAGGAAAACCATAGGTATCATATAAATGAAAAACTGTCTCCGGGTCAAGATATTGTTTGCCCTGCTTCAAGGCCGTCTCGGCAAGATAATTGAATTTTTTCAGTCCCTGGCTTAAAGTCTGCTCAAATTTTTCCTGTTCTTTCTGAATAATGGTTAAAATGTCATTTCTCCCCTTTTCCAGTTCCGGGTAAAATATTTTGTATCGGTCAATGACCATTTCGGCCAAGGGAATTAAAAAATCTTTTCCCATTTCCAGTAAACGTCCGTACCTCATCGTCCTTCTGATCATTTTTCTTAAAACATAGCCCCGGTCCTCTTTACCGGGTAAAGCGCCGTCGGCAATTAAAAAACAAATCCCTCTCAAGTGGTCGGTTATAATCCTGGCTGCTTTGATATTTTGGTCCTTTTGCCGGGAAATCCTATTTATTTCTTCCATTAAGGGCTGAAAAAGTTCTGTTTCGTAATCGGATTTTCTGTTTTGCAAAACGCAGGTTAATCTCTCCAGGCCGGCTCCGGTGTCAACATTTTGAGCCGGCAATTTGACGTATCCCCCCATTTCCGTCTTATTGTATTCCATAAAAACCAGGTTCCAAATTTCCACAAAACGACCACAACCGCAATTGGGACCGCAACCGGGCAAAGTACATTCTTTTGCTTGAAATTCTTTTCCCCGGTCGTAATGTATCTCTGAACAAGGACCGCAAGGGCCAAAAGAACCGACCGGTCCCCAGAAGTTAGTTTCCAGACCAAATTCCTTAATCTTTTCATCGGCAATGCCGTTTTCCAGCCAAAATTTTTTTGCTTCACTGTCAATGGGTACGTCTTTTTCGCCCTTAAAAATCGTAACCCATAATCTGCTTTTCTCCAAATGATAATTATCAATCAATAATTCCAGAGCCCAGTCAATGGCTTCTTTTTTAAAATAATCACCTAACGACCAATTACCCAGCATTTCAAAAAAAGTGTGATGAAATTCATCGCCAACCTCATCAATGTCAGAAGTCCGGAAACATTTCTGCACTGAGCAGGCCCGCTTGTAAGGAGGGTCGGCCTCCCCGCTAAGATAAGGGATAAATTGCTGCATGCCGGCGGAAGTGAAAAGAACCGTGGGGTCAGCGGGAATCAAAGAAGACGAATCCACAACTTGATGGGATTTTTTCCTGAAAAATTCAATAAAACTGTTTCTGATTTCTTCAGCTTTCATATTTTGGATTAATCTCGATGGTTCTTGTTTAACATTTGAAAAAAATGATGAGTAAGATAATAAATGATGATTAAGAGACCGGCGGCAACGAAACTGAAATCAATCAATCTGGTCATTAAAGTAAAACTCAGTCCCGTCTCCGCCGTTAAATGAAAATTCTGAAAGGCCAAAACGCTTACGCCTTCATAAACCCCCAAAGTGGCGGGGATGGGAATAAGGCCGGAAAAAAGGGTTAAAATCCTCACCAGGACAGCATTGGCAAAAGTGCTTGATTCCCCTAAAAATCTTATGAAAAAATTTATTTGAAGAACCGTGGTTATAAAGCCCAAAAGAGATAGAATTATACCCTTAAAAACCGCCTGGGGCGCGTTTTTAAAAAAATCCATTGTCTGTCCGCGGATAAGGGTCACCCTGTCGGTCAAATTCAAATCGTTGGTTTGACCAAAAAATTTTATCTTGTCTAAATGGAAAAATTTTATCAACTTCGATATTTTGTCTGACTTTAAAAGTCTAAAAATCAAAAAAACTAAAATTAAAGTGACCAGGCCCAGGAGAGTATAAAAAAAGGCTCCGACCAAACTCCGTCTAAAGATTAAGATCAGCGCCCCCAGAAAAGCGAAAAGTCCAAATGAAGTAATTTCAATAATCCTGTCTAAAACGATTGAAACTATTCCCGATGATAAAGGAACTTGGGTATTTTTCTTCAAAGCGAAAAGTCTGACTACTTCCCCGCCGTAATACATGCCCGGGGTTAAATAACTTAAAGACATCTCTCCGAGACGAGCGCTAAACAAACTTCTAAAGCGCAGTCGGGAAAACCCCATCCTCTTAAGAATTATTTTCCAACGAACAACCCAGATTGATATCTTAGTTAAAGTTAAAAGAAAAAGAACGGCAATCTGAGTTAAAGTTAAAAACTTGAAACGCAAAAAAATATCCCTTAAATCAATCCGATGATAAATTAAAACGATTAAGGAGACTCCCAGTAAAAAAGAAACGCTGAATAACAAAATTTTCTTCATAATTGACTAAAATCTATGCTGGCCAAAAGAAGTCGGACCTTTTTTAACCGCTTGTTGTAAAGAGATTCCTTCTTTTTTGTATCCGACGTCTTCCTGCCGAAAATTTTTCAAACATTTCTTGCAATAAACCGGTCTGACGCCGTCGGGAATAAAAGGAACATAAACCGTTACTCCGCAACCGTCGCATTTCGCTTCATATTTTTCCACTCCCGCCGAATAAGGTAAACTTTGGCCCGTTTCAATAACTCCACTCCAACGGGCGATTTTGTCTTCCACTATTTTTTTGGGCTCGGCATAACGTTCTCGGGAAACTCTGATGATTTTATCTCTATTCCCTTCGGACCTGACAAGCGGGGGTAAAGTAACGGCGGAAAACGGTTCGGAAGTGATACCGTCAATCATTAATTTAACGTAAATATTGTGTGAATCCAGGTCAACCAAGTCTGTCTCGTCAAAACGGGGCTGGAATTCCCTGGCTAAGAATTCCGCGTCTTCGGCTCCAACCCGAAAAACTACCATTGTTCCCACATTGCCGAAAACCGCGTCTCTTACCCGATTATTCTCAGACATTAATTGTCCAATGTATTGATGAGCGATTATTAAATTGAGGCGATATTTTCTCGCTTCCGAAAGAATGTCGGCAAAGGAATCCGTGGCAAAATTCTGAAATTCATCAACGTAAAGATAAAAATCATTACGTTTATCTTCAGGAATGTCTATCCGACTCATGGCCGCCATCTGAATTTTGGTAATCATCATCGCTCCCAATAAAGCGGACGCATCTTCGCCAATCCGTCCCTTGGAAAGATTCATTATAAAAATCTTGCTTTCGTCCATAATCTGCCGGATGTCGATCTTTGACTTTATCTGACCGACAATATTCCTGATTAAAGACGTGGATAAAAATTGCCCTACCTTATTCTGAATTGGCGCGATTGCTTCCGCTCTTAATTTTTCCGGATATCTCGGATATTCGTCAATCCAAAAGGATTTTACCACCGGATCAGTCAAACGGTCGACGACTTTTTTCCTGAATTCCTTATCCACTAAAATTTTCATTATCCCCAAAAGCGTGCTGCCCGGATATTCAAGCAGGGCTAAAATCGCATTTCTGAGAACATATTCCAGTCTTGGGCCCCATGAATCAGCCCAAATCTTTTTAAAAACCCCCACCAAGCCCGAAGCTATCAGATGCCGGTGTTCAGGGCCGACTCTTTCTAAAACATTAAAGGCAAAAGGATTTTCGGCGTCAGCCGGATTAAAATAAATCGTGTCATTGATTCTACTTGCCGGAATAAAATCCAAGGCCTTTTCGGCCAATTCGCCATGAGGATCAACTATGGCCACGCCTTTCCCGGCCTGAATATCCTGAAAAATCATATTTTCAAAAGCCGTTGACTTACCGGTCCCGGTTTTACCGACCAGATACATATGCTGACGGCGGTCTCTTTGTTTAATGCCGAATTTACGCCTGATATTACGGTAATTGGTCTCGGCAAAAAAAATTATTTCATCTTTTTTAGGGGGATTTCCCTGATTTTGGTCATCCATAAGATGGATACATAAAGAATATTAATATTATGTTGTTTTAATTATATTACGATTTTAGCGGTTGTCAACTTCCTTCTTATATACCCTTTCCTTCTTAAAAGAAAGAAATGTGATTAATCCTATACCCAAGACTATCAGCATGATTAAAGCGATTATTTTCCCTTTGGTTTGAAAAATCAACGCGTTTAAACCGAATATTAAGGCGGTTAACCAATAAATTATAACCACTAAACGATAAGGAATGCCTGTTTTTAATAAACGGAAATGAAGATGCCTCTGGTCGCCTTCAAAAGGCGATTTATGATCCAAAAAAACCCTTTGGATAACAACGCTGACCAAATCAATAATCGCCAGACCCAAAATTAAAAAGGTGGTCGCCACTTTGCTGCCGGAAATTATAGCTAAAACACCTAAAATGAAACCGGCAAAAAGGCTCCCGCCTTCTCCTAAAAATATTTTAGCCGGATGCCAGTTAAAACAAAGAAATCCCAGACTGGCGCCGGCCAGAATCAAAGACATAATGCCGACGTCAGGCTGAAAAAATTTGGTTATAAAACAAAGACCGGCGATAACCAAAGCCCCGATAACCGTTATACCTGAAACCAATCCGTCCAGCCCGTCCAATAATTTGGTGGAATACATTAAAAGCATCAACCAAATAAAAGTGATTATATCCGACCAAGGGGTGAAATAATAAGGAATTCCGCCAAAACGCGCGACTTCAATCTTTACCCGGTCAAGGTACAGATAACCGGAGTTAAAAGGATTATTAACGTATTTAACCCCGATACCGCTGATAATAACGGCTAAACAAGCCAAAACCGGCCAAATAATCTGTTTTTTTGGTTTTAAACAATACTTATCATCTAAAACCCCGCCAAGCATTAAAAAAAATCCGGCAATAAACAAACCAAACAGGTATTTGTCTAAAACTTTATCCGCCGGCCACCAAGTTAATCTGGCGATGAGTAAAACGATGAAAAAAGACAAAAAAACGGCTAAGCCGCCCAAGAGAGGTGTCGGATTTTTATGAATTTTTCTTCCATCTTCGCCGGAAACATCAATTATTTTCAATTTAAAAGCCAGGCGACGGATAAAAAAAGTCAGAATCAGACTTAAAATAAAACTTAACAGGAAAAAAACGCAGATCATACTTCTTTGTCTAAATAATTTTGCAAAATAATGCCGGCCGCAACGGCATGATTTTCCGCCTTGTTGGACAATAATTTATCAGCCATTTTACTGGTTAATCTTTCATCGACGATAACCACCGGTAATTTTATCTTCTGTTTCACTTCTTCAATGAAATGATCAGTATTTTTTGTCTGTTCCGTTTCCCGGCCCGACAAACCGATCGGCCGACCAATAACGATTTTGCCTATTTTCTCCCGGGCAATAATTTCTTCCAATTTTCCGAACAAATCTTCATGACATTTTATTTCCAAAACCCCATAAGGCATAGCTATTTTTATTTCATCCTCGGCTAAAGCAAGTCCCAGATATCTACTCCCCGGATCTATGGCCAGAATTCTCATAATTTAATCAAAAAAATTAAGCACCTCTCTAAATGTTCAGGAATGAAAACATTTCCAGAAAGATGCACGGAAAAATTAATAAGGCATTAAATTTTTAAACAATTTTTTGATCTTTGATCCTATTTTCGGCATCACGGCCAGTTTACTTTTTGTGCCGTCTGACCTTTGTCCCCATAAAATCAAGCCAACGGCCGTGGAAAAACTCGGATCAAATGCCTTATTTATGCCACTGACAAATCCCTGAGGAATACCCAGAGATGCCGGCATCTTAAAAATCTTTTTAGCGGTTTCGACTAAACCGTCCAATCTCGCTCCAGCGCCGGTTAAAACCGCGCCGGCGGGCAATTTGCCACTGCGGTCAATGTGAATCAATTCTTTATCAATCATTTTAAAAATTTCTTCGCATCTGGCTTCAATAATTTTAGCCACTTCTTTTTGTGAAACCGTACCTGATTCATTTTCGTCCAAATCCTTAAAATTTATAACCTTATTCTTACCTGTTTTCTCAACCAATGAAGTGCCGTAGTTTATTTTAATGGCTTCGGCCAAATCAATCGGAATGCGCAAACCGATAGCAATGTCATTGGTGATATGGCGAGCGCCAATTGGTAAAACCTTGGCGGTTAAGACGTCTCCTTCTTCAAAAACGGCAAAACTTGTAGTGGTGCTTCCGATATTAACGATTAAAACGCCCAGGTCTTTCTGCCTTTTATTCAGAACCGCTTCCGCGGTTGAAAGAGCGGTAAAAACTATTTCCTTAACATCTATTCCTACCCGATAAAGACATTTATTAAGATTTTTAATCTGATTAGAAAGGCCTAAAATAATCTGCGCTTCAACTTCCAAACGCACCCCGGTCATACCCACCGGGTCCATGATACCCACCTGATTATCAACTGAAAAATTTCTGGGCAAAACGTGAATTATTTCATAATTAGCCGGGGTCGCCACTTTTTCCGCCGCCTCTAAAACCCGGGCCACGTCTTCAGCTTTAATTTCTCCGTCAGCGCCGGAAATGGCCACTACGCCCCGACTCTCTTGGGAAATAATATGGGCGCCGGAAATGCCAATATAAGCGGTTTCGATTGAATTACCGGTCATTCTTTCAACCTGCTCCACGCAAGCGGATATACTGGAAACCGTATCTTCAATGCTGGTTACCACCCCTTTACTAATGCCATCCGAAGGTCCTTCGCCCAAGCCGGTAATGTGAAGGTCCCCTTCGGGCCTAACCTCGCCAACGGCAATTCTGATAGTTGACGAACCCAGGTCGATTCCGGTGATAATTGACTGTCGAGACATAAAATATTAAAAAATTATATTCTTTATTTTAACAATTTTTTGTTCTTTAGAAAAGAGATTATCTGCTGAAATTTCTCTTCCATTATTATCTGTTTTTTCAACGTCTGATGGTCGTGTCCCAAAATATGGAGCAAGCCATGAATAAGCAGGATTATTAATTCTTTTTTTTGACCGTGTTTTTGC
>CAZAGY010000026.1:0-9830 GCA_964485025.1 uncultured Gammaproteobacteria bacterium | reverse complement strand
TGTACCATCGGAATTTGGGGAGACGCAAGCCGCGCCTCCGTATTTCGTAGCGTTGGTCCAAAAACTTGCCACTAACGCTATATTTTTTGAGATGTTGTAATAATCTCCGTCAATAACGCACATTTTTATTGAACCTTGCGTTGACGGACACTTACTACCAATTATGGGGATAGGACCTGTTATAGTAAGCATACGGAGGGGAGATCCCCAGCTAAGAGTTTTGCTACCTTTTACATATCCGCAATCTAATGTTTCGTCAATCTCCAAAATAACCGGTCTTGAATTATAAGCATTTTTTTCTCTATAAAACGGAACGCTTATTTGCGATTGACATACACAGTCTTCTGGTTTAATATCCGGCAAATTGTAAACGCATATCTGATCACTACGACATTCCGCCGAAATCTTGTCTAAAGATTTTAAATCTATACTTTTAAAATTAACCAATGCCGGATTAATGAGGTTGAGTAAAGCGTAGGAACCAAGAGCGATTAACAGGCCGACTAAAGAAGATATTATCTGGTCCCTGGCCTGGCCGACCACGGAAGCGTTTCCCGCCGCCATCATCCAGCGAACACCGGCAATCATAATCATCACAATAGCCAGAAGAACAATAACGCGCAAGGCCCAATTATAAATGGCGACGATATATTTGGCGATACTTGTTCCGTCAATGGTTATCGGCTCTCCTACTTTTATGTCAGTACCGATCCCCACCTGCGGAGTAAAGGAAAGGCTTTGCGATTCAGCGGTTTTGGAATTGATTGAGAACAGAACTATCAGGATAAAAATAAAAAATAATATTTGTTTTTTCATAGATTAAAATTTATGAACCGAAAAGTTTGCTGACAGTTTCCCATTCCGGCAAAAGCTTAATTAATTCCGCAGGGTTAACAAGATAATAAATGAAAACGATGATAATAAGGAATAAAATAATTAAAACAACGTTTAAAAAAACCAAAGCAATTCTTCCTAAAAATTTCCCTAATCCCATTGGCAACGACTTTGTCAAAATGCCCAAAGGAGCCAATCTTGTAGATAATCCCGGAACAATACCATCAATTAATCCTGATAAAAGCATGGCGTAGACATCAAGCCCTGCCACGGCCAGAAGAAAAGTCGGAGCTAAAACGGAGCCCCAAAGAATGTTCTGGATAAAACCGGACGCCTGCTGAAAAACTTCTTCCGAGCCTTGTTCTTTAACGGCAGATATGGCGTCTTTAATGGCTTTCTTCTTGCCGCCGCCTTCTGATTTATTTTTATCAAGGAGTTCTTGTGATTTTTTTAACCGTTCTTCCGCTTCTTTTTTTCTTTGCTCTTTTTTTCGTTTTTCTTCTTCTTCATCGGGTTTACCACCCCTCCTGCCGCCATTTTTATTAATTAAAGATTCTTGATTTAAAGGAATTTGAATTTTTAATTTTTTTACATATTCTCCCGGCGGTTCAATTCTGACCATATCCTTCCTTTGCTCCTGATAAAGTATTCTTTTTTGTTTCTGTTCCTGTTTTTGCCCCTTTCCCTGTTCCTGCTGATTTGTTTTATCTTCTTCACCAGCCATAAAAATCTGTCTATTAAAATTTAATTTATTTCTTCTACTTTCCACTCCTCTCCGTCTTTAATAAAAATCAGTTCCGTCTCTTTTGGCGTGATCGCCACTTGTCCTGATTTCAATTCTTTTTCCTGGACCTGAGCCAAAAAAACAACTCTTTCCTGATTAAATTCCGTTAATTCAACATTAGCTACCATTGTTTCCAAAGAATAAAAATCCGTACTCGGCTCTTTTGAGTCTATCTCTTCCATAACCTTGTCAAATAAAGATTTTGTCATCTGCCCTTCCATGGCCCTGAGGTTATTATAATTGCTGTCTGAAGAGTATGTCCCGTAGCGTTCTATAAAGAAACGGGCCTGGAGACCAAGTCGGGCCTTTAAAGCGGCGACCGGGTCTTCGGCCGCCTGTTTTTTCTCTCCAATTTCCTTTATTGAAGAACTTGTGCTTTTATCCGACTGTTCAACGGCTGAATCCGTTTGATTGGAACCATTTTTCCGGATAAAGAAAAAAACAGCAACAATGATTAAGATAACTATGATGACAATGATAATTATTTTTTTCATAAAAATTTTTATTCTTATTCTTCTAAACTTTGGGCAAATTCTCTTTTTGATTCCTCTATCTCCAGCATCTGCCTGGGGTCGGAAGTAATTAACTGGTCCTCTGAATAAGAAGCGACCACTTTAATGGCGACGTGTTTGGAGCCGGCAAAAAATATCCCTTCACCCACGCCGCATTCCAAGAGCAGATATTTTTCCCCTTCGGTCAACATAAAAGTCTTTGCCACCAAATTAATGGCGGCCGGAGACTGTTTTAAAAGAAGCTGCAGGGCCGAGTTGGTGACGATCGCCTGACCATAGGGTGATAACAGAAAATCATTGACATCCTGGGTAATGGTCGTCACGCCCAAATAATATTTACGACAACGTTTAACCAAGGCGAAAATAAACTTGGCCGAATCATCGTGCTGCATCAGCCACCAGGCTTCATCAATAAGCAAAATTCTCTTCTTTAATTCGGAACGCACCACATTCCAGATATAATTAACAACGGTATAAATAGCCATCGGCCTCAATTCATCTTCCAGGTCCCTGACGGAAAAAACCACCAATTGATTATTAAGTTTAACATTGGTCGGGTGGTTTAAAAACCCTGAAAAGGTTCCCTCTGTATATTTTCTCAATCTTTCGACCAAATCTCCTCCCCCTTCCATTCCGCCGAGAACTTCCTGAAGGTCACTCATCGTCGGCGGCTCAATTCTGGTCAAATCGCAACCAGGCACAATGTCTTTTTTAGCGTATGTTTCCAATAAGGCCCTGTCTATTAAAGAATCCTCCTGCGGAGTAAATCCTTTTATCCCTCCTTCCAAATTACGGCCAATCATAATTTTTAACAAACCTTTAATGGCAATAACCCCCGACCGAATTACGTCAGTGGTTTTGACGTCTTTGGCCGCGGTCCTGGGCAGATCAAAAGGATTAATCTTACTTTCCGAGGCCAAAGAAATATTAATATATGTCCCTCCAACCGCATCGGAGAGGTGTTTATATTCTTTTTCCGGATCAATGATTATAACATCGGTACCCAATATCAGAGAACGCAGGACTTCAAGTTTGCAAAAATAGCTCTTGCCGGAACCGGAAGTGGCAAAAACGACGAAATTGGCATTAGGCATGGAGAAACGGTCGAAAAGAACCAAGCTGTTATTGTGCCGATTTATGCCGTAAAGCACTCCATTGTCCGAAGTCAAGTCGGAAGAAATAAAAGGAAAACTTGAGGCGCAAGGTGAAGAATTCATATTAACCGTCACCATCAATTCGTCCTGGGCCAATGGCAGAGTGGAATTGAAACCCTGTTCCGCCTGGTAAAAAGATCTCCTGGTTTTAACCAGTTTGGCGGCAAATAAGCTTTCGATTTTTTCCGTCAGCACATCCAGCTCTTTTTCATTTTTTGCATAAATCGTGGCATATAAAGAAAATTGAAAGAAATGTTCAACCCCGGTGGTTAAATCGTCCCTTAATCTTTCTATGTCTCTCAAGGCCGTTTCCTTTAACGGGTCCCGAGGCATTCCTTTATCCCGATCCGCTGACAATTCCGCTTCCAGATTACCAACCTGCTTTTGCAGCTGTTTCAAAACTATTTTTGTCTTGACCGGATAAAAAAACATTGAAACGTCCAAATAGACATTGAAATTTATTATCGGGACAAACCAACCGACTGAAACATAGCGGGGAAAAGTTGAGATAAAAATAGTTCTTAAATATCGGTCTCCCAACTGAAGATATTGGGGGGTAACTCTTAGGGCGGACGGGGTAATCAAATCTAAGACGGAAACTAATCCCCGACGATAAGCTTCTTCTGTTTCAAGGATTTCCTTTAACTGTCCTTCCTTCCGAGAAACGTCTTTTTCCCCCTGATTTTCAGTTTTAGGCTCATTAAGAGCCGATGGTTGAATGACCATAAATTATTTTTCTATTCTTAAATCTTTTAATTCCCCTATTTTTTGGTTTTCGGCTTCGGTTGGATTATAAATATTATAGAAAACTTCTATCAGACTCTGAGTGTCTAGAGGGGCGACCACCAAACCCATACTATTCAAACTGGAAACTATATTATCAACCCGGCTAAAAAGCACTTCTCGATATTTTTCAAATTTTTCCTGTTTTATTTTGACCAATTTAACGGTGCTAAAAATATCCCTTAATCGAGAAAAGAAACTCCTCTTTTTGTCCCCCAAGGGGTTATAAGGAACGACAATATAAAAACGTCTGGTCATTATCTCCCCAAGTTGAACCAATTCTTTGATAAAATCGGAATAATCAGCCATTTGAATCTTTAAAAGCTCGTTTCTCTGAACTTTTTTAAGTTCATCCAGGTGGGAAATATATGGTTTAATGTTGAACGGCCTGGATTGAATAACGATCTGAACCGGATATTCTAAAACATTCAGAAAACGGACGTAATTCTGAATAATCGCCGTTTGTTCGTCTTCTGATTTAAGGGCAAAATTTATGGAGGAAGTCAATAAAACGGCGCATATGGTCCCGTTTTTTAAAACTACGCAGTCATTTTTGATTTCGGAAATCTCCAAATATTTTTGAGTCGAAGGTATTTTAACCATAAAAATTTGATGATGAATCTTTTAATTTATCGGTTCTATCGGCTCTTCATTTTCTTCATATCGTCCGCCGGTATCAACTAAAAGAGCGATCTGTGAAAGTTTAGAAGATGAAAGGGGCTGACGGACAGTGGTTATTTCTTTTATTTTCACTTTTTCTTTAATGTTTTTTTCAACGACAGGAATAATCTCTCTGTGCCATACTCTTAAACCGGGTTTTTTGGCAACATTGACGATATCCAGAAGAAAATAGTAAATTGGCCGGCTGTTGATTTTGACAAAGGCTAAAATAACGCCCAGGCCGAGGATAATTACGGCCTCAATAATAAACAAAGCTAAGTCTGCCATCTTGTAGCATAAAAGAATTATTCCGGCCGTAATAAAAAGAATGATGAACTGACGGGGAGTTACCGGCCCGATAATTTTACTTTCAACATCAATGAATTGGGGCACGACAAACTGCATAAGAATAAATGTAAAATGTAAATCTCAAAAATTAAAATGACAATCTAAAATGTAAAATTATTTTTTGCCTTTTAGGATTAAAATACTTGAGGCAATTACATTAGCTATTTCCATCAACTCTTTCAGCAACAATTCTAACCCTTTTTTGTCTCCTTTTCCAGTGTCTCTTAGCAGTGCCAGCTAAACCTTTGATTCATTGTTTGATTTATCAGAAGCGTAGCTTTTGATTTAATTCAACCACGGCGTTAAATTCCTCTTCGGTCAGAGTCAATTTGTTCTGCTGCTGTCTTTGGGCTATCATTTCATTTACTGACTTTACCTGGTCAATTGATTCAGCGCCGATATCTAAATATAATTGATTGACTTCTGAATCCTTCCAGGCTCTGATTCCTTCGGCTTTCTTCACCAGAGATTCATCTCCTAACAAGTTTATTTTATCCTGAATGGTTTTGGCCGCTTCTTTAGGAGAACCCCACCTCCGCCAGTCAACTAAAGTAATTGTTCTTAACTCATCGACGGGCCCGTAAATTTTTGGCCTGACTCTCATTTCTTCAACGGCCGGCCTATCGGCTCCGGGAAACGGCCGATGAATGGGTATTTCCGTGTTAACCGGTTCTTTTGTTTTTACTTGAAAAATGTTTTCTTCCGGCGGGACAATATTTTTAGACGGAACTTTTATTTCCGCTTTTGGCTTTACTTCTATTTCAGGCTTTATCTCCTGTTTAATCACCCTAACTGGGGTTTGAACAGGAAGTATTATTCTCTCTTTGATTTCTTGTTTTGGGAAAACAACCTGAGGCTTTGAAATTGGTGTTTGATTAATAATCGGCGGGATAGGAAATTTTTGCTTCATTTCAAAAACGGGTTCTGGTTTAGGGATAATTATTTTCTCTTCTTTATCAATCGGCTCGACGGACAACGGCTGAACTTTTGTTTCTATCTGGACAAGTTTATCAACTTTATCGGCCGGAAATGATATTTTTTCCGGCAATTTTGATTGACCAAGGTTATCTTGAGGTATTTTTTTGAATGACCCCTGATCGATTCTCGGCTTAATCTCCTTTAAAATATCCATAATCCTATCGGTTGTTCCCTGGTCTAATCCCATTCCACCAATTTGCGGCTCTCTTTTAAGGGTGATTTTTGTCTCTATGCCGGTGCGTACATCACGAAGAAAGGAAAGAATGATGTTTCTTAATTTTTTTTCAAGGTTCTCATCGGGAAAATTTAAATTAATCTTCTTAATCGCTTCTTCAGTCGCTTGATTTATGTCAATGACCGGCATTTCCTCCTGTTTTATCTTTTCCACTTTGGCTTCCATTTGGGTTTCCATCTCCTGTTTTAAAATTCTGTCCTGTTCCATTTTAGCGAATTCCCGACTGATGGGTTCCACTGAATTTCTTCGGTGGAGCTCTATTTTCCCATCTTCGTCTACAACATAATCTTCCTCTTCCAGTCCTTCCACGGTCATGGCTGATATTTTTAATTCCTCATAAAAATCAATCAAGCGTTTAATTGTTTCCCTTTCTCCGGCTGGCAATTTAATGACGTTCTCGTTATTAAACAAAATCCCCAAGGTCTTCAGTTTTTCCACGTTCCCGGTGCCAAGTTCCATATCATAAAATTTCAACCAATTACCTATAGTTGGTTCAAGTTGTCTATTTTTTACGTTGATTTTATCCGAGGTCAATTCTTCTTCGTTGGCGAACATCGCCTCGCGCATCTTCGTCTTAGTTTCGTCCCTGACGGAAAGTAAAGTAACGTCCATTAAAAATATGCTTGTGTTTTTTTCCAAGGGGTAAGTCTTGTTAACCAAGGCGTATTTCAACCCCTGTCTGAATAAATCTATAAAATCATTAAACGGAAGATAAACAAAAGAAAACCATTTGGCCTTATCCAACAAATCCACACATTCTTCATAAATTAAAGGGTCTGTTTCTTTTAAAGTGCCCTTTTCTCTTAAGAATTCTTCTATCCCTTTTCTGATTCTGTGCCATTTCCTCATTTCATCGGGATGGTAAGAAAAACCCTCGGCGATCTCTTGCCTTATTTTTTCTCTTGTTTCTTTAATGGAGAAATCCATTTTTTCTTGTTCAGACATGGTTATATTTTAAAAATATTTTTACGACCAAAACCCCGCTTGCTTAGTTTCCAAATTTCTTATTATATCGGCCAATTTTGGTTGATGTGCTTTCGGTAGGGTGCTCATCATTTGTCTCATGGCGTTGATTATGTCCGGATGAGCCATGTCTCTTTCCACTTCTTTTTGCAAACGGAAATTTCTTGTCAATTCTTTATGAATCATTTCCACGTCTCTTGAAATCATGGCCATCGTGGTACTGTCAGCGATTGGTATTCTGGCTCCGGTTACGGGGTCTGTTCTTTTGCAAAACAACCCTCCCCACCAACCCCGACGATAAAAACTTTCAGGGTCAGTCTTACCTGAGTCGATCATAATTATTTCCTGATGTTCTTTATCTGTGGTTGCCCGATATAGGCCTGTTTTTTTATCTCTGATTACCGGGGCCTGAAACCGAAAAGCTCCTGATGCTTTATTTTTATACCCCAAATCGTTTATAAACATAAATGCTTCCTGTTGCTCCATGCCTAATTTAACGTGCAATCTCTTGGCTAAATCCGCCTCTCCTCTAAAACTCTGTTCTAAACCAAGGTCGTCCAGAACTTCATTCATATCATTCTGAGAATTCAACTTCATTAGAACCGCTCTAGCTAAACTGGTATTTTTCTCCTTCTCCGCCCGGCGATAAAGGGTAATTAACTCTTGGGGGTCGTCTATTTCCTTGACTTTTTCATATTCATCCATAACCCCGCGGTGAATAGCTTTTTTTTGTTCAGGAGTCATCGTCCTGGGCTGAATCATCTCCGCCCGGGTATGTAATTCATATATTCTTTCTTTTCTTGCCTTTTTTTGTTCAGTGATATTTTTCATTTCTTCATCATCAACTATCTCTTTGCTTAAAAGTGAATGAATTTCTTGGGCCGGTTTGGTTATTTCTTCGGCTTTTTGATTGTCTATTTTTCCGCTTTTTTTAAGATTTTCCGTTTCCGTACTTAAACTACTCTGAATATCCCATACTTTATCCGCGATTTCATTTCTTTTTTCCGGAGTTAATTGCTCAAAAGGTATGGCTAAATCTTCTGTCAGGCTGTTTATTTTGTCCTTCAACGCTTTTTTAGCTTCGTCCCCGAGGTCAAGTTCTTCTATTTTGGCGGTCAAATTCTGCATTTTACCATTAATTTCCTGCTGGTCTTCTTTTGTAAATTCGTAACTTGCTTTTTTTGTTTCCCATTCTTTTTTCGTTTGTTTTATTTCATTTTTTCCTGTTTTTACTCTCTTGGCGAACCATTTTGAAACATCTTGTTGATAAGATAGTCTGTCAATATCCGAGCTGATGTCGTTCAGGTCGACCGAGTGTCTGCCGTCTTTTCTGGATCGATTAGCCAGTTCCTCAAGATTTTCTGCAAAATCTATGGCCGCCTCAATTCTGGGGTCATCTTCATTTTTCTCTTTCCATTTTTTTATTTGTTCCTCAAGATTTTTTAAATATTCGTCAACATTGTTCAAGTCAATAACCCGCGACCCTGATTTATTAAAAACATCATTGTCTGTTTCTAATTGTCTTTGTCCCTCTTCTTTGGTTGCTATATTTTTTTCCTGTTCTTTAATCAGGGATTGTGAAGTTTTTGAATTTAATCCCGCGTCAACTTGTTCGTCCTCTCCCACCAATCCCGCTTCCTCTTCTCTCAATCTATCGGCTTGACCAGTCAGACCCTGGACAAATCTTCCGAAGGCTTTAGGCCCTTCTTTTAAATGAAGTACATGAGCCCATTCATCCGTACCTTTAGGCAAAAGAGATAAAACACCCGTTTCCTTACGACTGGCAAACTCTGTTTCTCTTCTTATTTCTGATAATTCTTTTCTTCTGTCTAATATCTTTTTCCACCTGGTTTTAGTCAGGGGAATGCCAGTTGAGGCTTCCAGTTCCCTGACGCCTTCACTGGCAATGAATTTAGCGGTCTTGCCCACGGCTTTAAACGGCATTTTAGCCGCGCCCGAAGCAATGGCCTGAATTTTTCCCAATGCGCTGCCGGCCATCTTTCCGCCAGCCACGCCCATCTGCTGAGCCACCATTAAAGAACCCATCAACATCGCAATGCCGATTATAAAATTCAAAAGGTTTTCCGGACGGCCGGCCTCTGAAATTGCGGCGGTAAGACCTGTTCCCGCGCTTGCTCCAACAACGGCAAATTTGTCCTCCAAGTATCCAGCGGTACTGCTTCCATAAATGTTACCCTGAAAATTCGACGAAACCATGGAAAAGGACAGCCAGAGAAAGAACGCTAAAACCGGACCAACAATAACCTGACTGGTAAATTTTTCCCACCATTGATTGGCGTAACGTTGAAACGCAGGTAAAACACTGCCCATAAAAGCCACCGGGGACAAAAGAACCAAAAACCAAAGCATAACAATTCTAAAAACAAAAATCAGGGTAATAATTGTCACTACCACTAAAGCAATAGCGGTCATTATGAAGCCAAGGAGGATTGCTCCCACCATTTCTTTATTCAAGGTTTCTCCGCCAGCTTCGCCCCGGAGGGACATCAATTTTTCCAATCCCAACTACTTGGCCATATTCCCTTCCCCTACGCCTTTGAAGGCGTTAACAAAAGTAA
>CAZAGY010000025.1:0-9979 GCA_964485025.1 uncultured Gammaproteobacteria bacterium | reverse complement strand
AAAAGGTGGTATGATTATCTTCGTTCTGATTTAGGATACTCATCAAAATGTGCATTACTAATGGTAGGATTAACAAGAATTCCGGTTTGTTGTTGCATTTTCTCCATTTCTTTCTGATTCTGTTCAGTCCACTCAGGCATGTATAATAGAACAAAATCGTATGAGCATGATGGGCTTGCTTTCTTCTCAGTAGCAATACCGAGAGCCTTTTTGTTTTCCTTATACGTACCGCGGGCAATGAAACACATCCAACCGAGCATTGCTTTACGATACTCTCTTGGTTTTGTGTCATCTGCGAAAAGAAAGCAGTAAGTAACACCACCTACCGTTACCGTGCGACGAAACACATTATGCTCTTTATCAGTATCCGCTTCCATATAAGCATCGAAATAGATTTGACCCAATTGTCGTCTTTCAAAACGGTTCGGGCGGGCCAGCTCTCTAGCGACTGCCTCATATTCTGGTGAGGCTTCATGAACTCTATTGATAATGCTATCCCAACCGTAGCTTATTTCGTCTTGTTTCTTCTTTTCTTTGTAACTGTTTGAAAACTCTCCGCCGACCTTACATCGGCCGTTGAGAACCGCTCCTTCCTTTATGGCCTAAACGCGGCAGTTTATGTCTCCCAATACCTTGGCCGTTGAAGCCAGTTCTATTTTTTCTTCCACTTCCAAATTTCCTTTTATTTCACCGGCAATGGAAGCATTTTTGGCTTTTATGTCCGCCTCAACCATTCCCGTGTCCCTCAAAGAGAGATCGTTCTGGGTTTCCAGGGAACCGACTAATTGTCCCTTGACTACTACGTCGCCAATGGCACTGAAAGAGCCTTCTACTTTTACACCAGTACCAATGATTGTTTCCGCATCTTCGGATTTTATTTTTGATTCTTTACCGAGCATAAAAATAAATAATTAAATCCTGTTATTAATGATTTAACGATAATAAACATATGGATATTATAACAAATTCGCTAAACTTGGTCAATTAAAACATCTGCTCCGTTGGAGAGTTGTATTTATCGCCCATTATAAATCGGGGTGTTTTAAAATTTATAAAATGGTTTTTCAACGGGGTTGACAAAAGGGTTTTAAAATTTAAAATGAAGTAGTTATTATAAACTTATGGAAATGGAACAAAAAAATATAAAAAAAGATTTAAAGAAAACAATCATTATCTTGTTGGTCATCATCGTTGTTTTGATTGTCTTGTCTTTTATCGATTCTAAAACTGACTTTCTCGTCAAATTGGCCGAATCGCTTATAAAGTAGATTCAGTGATGGAATTACTCGGAAGGTGTGCGTCCTCCAATGCCCTGGTTGTGAAGTATTAATTAATAAGCCCCCGTAGTTCAACGGATAGAATAAGGGACTCCTAAGCCCTAGACAGAGGTCCGACTCCTCCCGGGGGCACCACTAAAATGTTGAGAATAAAGAAAATTAAATATACTTGGAACCAATTAACGAAAGATTGTTTGGCTCTTGGTAAAAAACTCGGGTTAAAAAAATTTGATTGCTTGGTGGCAGTCTCCCGGGGCGGCTTGATTCCGGCCACGCTCCTGGCTTACATCTTGAATATAAAAAAAATATACGTCATTGGTTATAGTTATTACTTAAGGCCCGGTGTCCGAGGAAAATTGAAAAAAATATCCGGTCCGGGGAAACGAATAAAAAACAATCGCGTGCTTTTAGTAGATGAAAAAACTGATTCGGGCGAAACGTTATGGGCAGCAACGCAACTTTTAAAGAAGAAGAAAAATCGAGTGGTCTCGGCCACTCTTCACTGGGAGCCAAAATCAAGAATCAAACCAAATTATTTTGCTCATCAAATAAAAGACATTTGGATTGTCTATCCCTGGGACGAATCTTTAAAAAGGGGCTTGTAGTACAGTGGTAGTACGCCGCATTCGCATTGCGGAGACGGCAGTCCGATTCTGCCTAAGTCCACCAAGATTGTCGTGACATTACGGAAATACGGATTCTTAGTCGCATTATTTATTCTTTAAAGTACGGTTGATCCGCCCCTGGCGAAAATCCTTATTGAGTCCAATAAAGTGAGAGGTGGGGGGTTGAAAGTTCGCCGAGTCATCCGATTATTCGATCGAATCGGTTGGTCCGACCCGACGCCGGGCCGGATAACCTGGTGACTTTGCCTAGGTTCATTAATTTATTTTATACCAAATTATATACGCATTAGACCTCTTTATTAAGGGGATTTTTTAATCCTCTTGACTTTTCGCGAAAAAATAATAGTATTACAGTATTATTTTATTCCATTTTAATAAAATCGTTGTTCTTTAAATGCAACCAAAAGGAGGTTAGTTGAATGAATAACTGCAACCAAAACTTAGTAATCAGTCTGACGGAACTTTCTGAATCTTTAATCAAAACGATCTGTGTTTTGAGAAAAAATCTGGAAGAAAAAACGGCAGATAGTTCTACCGTACCCGTTGAAAGGACGGAGCCTGTTTTCCCGGAATCGGAAGAAAAGAAACATCTTGATATGTTCCCTTTTCTCTCTCTTAAAAACATATTAGGAAAGTTTAATTCGGCTGAATTGAATCAAAAAATCTTGAATGATATTTTGATTCAACTATGGGTTATGTTTAAATCGGCCAGATGGTTAAAATGCGTTAGATTTGCCGACCTGGAAGGACTTTATCAAAGGGTCCTAACTTTTCCCGATATTGATTATGACCGATTTTTCTATCTCAAGTCTTCCGGAACCAACGTTAACGATCCCGCTAATCCCTTGGAATATTCTTTGAATATAGCCATAGTGGCCTCGGCGATAGCCAAAAGAATCGGCTATAATGAAGGGAAAATCCTGATTATACGTTTGGCGTCCCTACTTAAAAACTTAGGAACAACCACCATAGAAGAAGACGTTTTAAGGAAACCGGGAAAATTAACGGATGAAGAATTTTCCCTTATAACCATGGTCCCCGTTCACTCCTTCCGACTTCTTAATGGCGTCCCTGAAACTGAGCAAGGTCCTTGGCCCGAGATAAAAGAAATTATCGGCTATACCCATGAAAAAGAAGATGGGAGCGGATACCCCCAGGGATTATCTAAAGAAAATATTCCTGAAGAGGCCAAGATAATTGGGTTGGCTGAAGTCTTTGAGGCTTTAACCAACGGGCGAAAATATCGTCCTCCTTTCTTGCCGTATCGGGCGATAAAAATAATTTCTCAGGAGCGAAAGGACAAATTTCCCCATCACCTGATAAAAGCATTGTTTGACGTTTGTTCCTTGTACCCAGTCGGGACCGTATTTCAGTTAAACACGGGACAATATGGTGTGGTGATAAAAAATACCCCCAATATTGCAAGACCGGTGGTAGAAACAGTGAATCGGAAAACAAAGGAAATAGAAATTGTTTCCCTGGCGGAAAACCACCTCTTGTCGATAGAAAATGTGATTGAAGACTTTGAAAAAATCCAGGATATTTTAAACACTTTTGGCTTCGGTTTAGAAAAAAAGCGCGATAATTGATTTCGCGCTTTTTTATTTCTTAATTAATTTTATTTAAAACTCCTTAATATGATCATATAAAATTAAACTCGTTTTTTAATATAATTTACGACGCTGAAATAATGATTTATAGTATGGAAGATATCCACTTGACTCACTAATCTATTTACTTATAATGTTATACGGGATAACATAATGTTCCTCAACGAACATTCCCGCCCTAAATATATCTTTATGCCAAAAATTCCAGAAATCACAAATACCAAAAAACTTTCTTTAGACTTTATTGCCGGTTTAATTACCGGAGAGGGTTATTTTAGCTGGATAAATTACAATGCGACTAATCAAAAAATAGCTGTTTTTCAACTTAGAATGCATTATAATGATAAAGATTTAGTTTTTGCTGTTCGAAATACTTTAAAATTAAAAGAGCCCGTTTATGAATATAATTACCAAGATCAAAAAAAACTCTCGTTATGGCGGCATCAAGCTCTCTTATTGGTGCGCCGAAGAGAAACCATTAAAAAAATCATTATCCCGGCCTTTGACGGTCGTTTATCTGGATTAAAAGAAATACAATTTAATCAATGGAAAAAAGAATTTTCTGAGCAAGAAAAAAAATGGCGGTACCATTATGTAGAAAGGCTGCCAAAATTAATCCGGGCCGTGCCGGAATCATTAGACGGGGATTTTAAACCAAAAATGATTGGTACTGAAAAATTGTAATAATCTCCTTATTTTAAATAAAAACAAATAATTGCCGTCTTTTGTGGTAATTATTGTGTCGTAAAAAAATATTGGCTATTGTTCTAAAACCCATTTATAGACTTCCATGGTCTGTTGAGCGCATCTTTTCCACGAATATTTTTTTACTTGGATTTGTCCTAAAATTTTTAATTTTTCCCTTAAAAGGTGGTTGAAAACTGTTTCTGAAATTACCCTGGTCATGTCTTGAATATTTTCCGGGTCAAAATAAACCGCCGCTTGGCCATAAATTTCCGGTAAGGGCTTTTTATTAGAGCTGATTACCGGTAAATTATGTTTCATGGCCTCCAGTCCGGGCAAACCAAAACCCTCTGACAAGGAAGGAAAAATGTAGGCTAACCCATTTTTATAAAATTCTGATAATTCTCCATAAGAAAGTTCGTCGGTAAAAATAACTCTTTCGTTCAATCCCAATTTCTTGACCTCTTCTTCTATCCTATGATAAAAATGGTCTTTTCTGCCGACTAAAACCAACAGTAATTTCGGAAATTTCGTTGAAACAATTTTAAAAGCTTTTATCAAGCGTCTCAAATTTTTATGGGGATAAGCGTTTCCCACATAAAGCAAATAAGAATTTTTTATTTTATTCGGCGGATTCATAGATAACGATGATTTTTTCCGATTTTATATTATAATACCTGATTAATTCTTCTTTGGTAAAATTGGAAATGGCAATGATTTTCTTGGCTTTTTTAAGGGCTGTTTTTATAACCAAATAATACATTGCTTTTTTCAGCCAAAAAATCACTAAAGGTAGTTTACTTGCTTCTTTGGATAAATTTCTTTGGGTTAAATCGTGTATTGTAACCGCGAATCTACCAAAGTATAAGAGAGGAACGTTAAAATGAAGAAAATGTACCATTTCAAGCCTCTTTTCATAAAGTCTGAGAGGAAATAAAATTTGTTCTTTAAAAGAATACCAGCGATCATTGGCTAAAACCTTATTGAACCTTTGGTTGGCCGGCTGATATTCGTTAAATCCTTTTTTTGTAAGAAAAATAAAATAATCGTTATGATTATCATTTTTTTCTAAATGTTCTATCAGTTTTTCTGTGTAACGCCCGATTCCGACTTTGAAGCCAAAAAAGCGAGCGTCAATACCAATACGCATAAATTATATATTATATAATTTATTTATATACCCCTTGGATAATCTTAACCGACATTAGCTCGTCTGTCTATATGTGGTTGATTTAGTGGATACTTCGGCGTTAATAGTTTCGTCTGAAAATTAAAATTTCTCTCAACACTTTTTGGTCCGGCCGGGAATATATTATTGAATTTCTCTTGGTGACGTTTATAACCTTATTTTTCAGCAAATAGTCCGGTATCGGATTTTCCGTTTCCCAGCCGATTTTTTTCAATTGGTCCAAAACCCTTATAAAATAATCCTTTTCTTCCGTCTTTCCATTGGGATTAAATCTCTTTTTATTGGAAAAAATTGGAAAAATAATTACCACTCTTCCGTCCCTTTTCACTATTTTTCTCAATTCCCTAAAAGTTAAAAAATACAACTGTGTCAAATCCCTGATAATAAATTGGTTGTCTGAAAAATTAAATTTAATGGGCCCTAAATAAGGTTCTGTGACGACCAGCCCGATTGACTCTTCTTTTATCTTACTTGATAATCGCCTGGCATCGCAGTAAAAAATTTTTATTTTTTTCAAATCCAACTCCTTTTGGGTTGTTTTAGCCAGCCATCCCAGGTTTGTCTGAGCGTCAATGACAATTCTTTTATTCTTATCCGTACCGATAATATTGCCAAAATCCATTAGAAGAGCCTCTTGTAAAATAGTTCCTGTCCCGCAAAATGGGTCCAAAAAACACGTTCTTCTTATTAAAGAATCGTCTTTTGCTCCCAGATTAATCATTATCCTGGCTAATTTGGGGGGTATCATTCCCTTTTTAATGACTCTTATCGGTCTGTTAAAATCGCGGTGTCCGTATTCCTCAAACAACTGACAACTTAATGTTCTTCCTAAAAAAATTGCGTCTCGGCTGAATAGAAAAACTATTTCCATTCCCTGGTCCAGAAGATTGTTCTTAACAACAACCGAAGATAATTTTTCCTCAGAAGATTCTATCCAGCGCGACGAGATGTCCTTCTCTTTAAGTCGCCTTTTAATTTCTAATGATATCTTTTTCACTCCCGCGTCAAAATTTTTGACGTGAGGATTTGTTTTTCCTTTTATTATATTGTCCCTTCCTTCGGGATTGTAAAAACTAAAACCAAAATTTACCCTTTGATAACCGGAGGATAAAATATCAATAATTTTGTCCGGTAAATTATTTTTTTCCGGCTCTATCTTATCCATCACTTGTCCGATCTTTATGGTTCCGGCCAGTCTTTTTTGCAGGTTGTCTACGTTGACCGGCCGTCTTGTTTCCAATATCAAAAATTCTGATGTTATTTCTTTTATGTCATTTTCCTGAACGTGAATTACTTTAATGATTTCGGCTATTGACAAAGTTGGATTATTGCCTAATATGAAAAAATAGGTCATAATATGTTATTATCTTTAAAAATTAAGTAATTGTCAATGTTTATGTATGAATTATTGTATATTGTCCCTGGTCCTTTAACGGAGAAAGATTTGCCTGATGTTTCAAAAAAAATAAAAAATCTTGTTGAAAAGTCAGGAGGAAGTGTCGTTAAAGAAAACAATTTGGGAAACAAAAAACTGGCTTACCCGATAAAGGGCGTTTATCGCGGTTTTTATCTTTTGGTAAATTTCAATCTGGAAACTAAATTTCTAAAAGATTTGGACCGGGACTTGAAATTAATGTCCGAAATCCTAAGACATTTGATAATTAGGGTTATCGAAAGAAAACAACGGGTGCCCGTCAGAAAATCGGAAGCTAAAACCGATGAAGTTGTCGATGGGGCCGGCAACGAGGCTGTTAAAAACAAAAAAATTGATTTGAAAAATCTGGGAGAAAAAATTGACGATCTGTTTAAGATATAAGGACCCGCTCACTGCGTTCACGGATCCTTGAAGCTTCACCAGGACTCACGAATGATAAAATAAATTTTCTCGTTTGACTCGCCTTTAAAAATTATAAAAATAAAATAAAAACCTATGAACGTGAACAAAGTAATTGTTGTGGGTAATTTAACCAGGGACCCGGAAACAAGAACTACTCCGTCAGGGCAAAGTGTGACTTCCTTTGGAGTCGCCACTAATCGCTTTTGGACCGACAAGGAAAGCGGTGAAAAAAAGAAACAGGCCGAATACCATAATGTGATCGCTTGGGGTCGGTTGGGTGAAATTGTTCAAAAATTTCTGAAAAAGGGCAGTCTTATCTACGTTGAGGGCAGGTTGCAAACGAGAAATTGGCAGGACCAACAGGGAAATAAAAAGTCTCGCACGGAAATTATCACTGAAAAATTACAACTGGGGCCGCGCCCCGGAATGGGCGGAAGTAATGATTCCCGGTCTCCCAGATCAGACGAAGGACATCAACAGGAAGAAAATGTTGAAACCGACGAAATCAATGTTGAAGAAATCCCATTTTAAATAAATTTAATAGAAATTGCTAAAATTTGATTAATTTCATTATATGAATAATAATCAGAAGCACTGTTATTTTTGCGTCAACAACGTCAAGGAAATTGATTATAAGGATACTGACCTTTTGCGTCGGTTTGTTTCCGGCTATGAAAAAATTCTCCCTTGTCGAAAAAAGGGAACGTGTTCTCAACACCAAAGAAAACTGGCTAAAGCCGTTAAAAGAGCGCGATTTATGGCCCTTGTTCCTTTTGTCAAAAAATAAAGAAACTTGAATTTGCTTCGAGTTTCACGAATGAAAAAATGCTGATTTTTTCATTTGGCTCATCTCTCGTAATTATGAGGTTATGGAAATCAATGATCTTAAAAAAATAGGATCTGTTATTGTTATTAACGGGGATCCCTGTCAAGTGGTTTTTTCGCAACATGCCCGGACCGCTCAAAGACGGGCATTTGTCAGAACAAAACTTAAAAACCTCATTAACGGACAAGTTTTAGAAAAAACCTTTAATGCTTCTGATAAAATAGAGGAGGCTGATATCGAAAAATCAAAGGCAAATTTCCTTTATACTGAAAAAGATGATTTGTTCTTTATGGACAACCGGTCCTATGAACAATTCTCTTTAAAAAAATCCTGTTTGGGCAATCGTGAAAAATTTTTAAAAGAAGGTTCCGAGGTGGATGTTTTAATCTTTAATAAAAACCCTATTAACGTTGATTTGCCCAAAAAAATTGATTTAGTGGTGATTGAAGCTCCTCCGGGTATTAAGGGGGATTCGGCGACTTCGCCGACTAAAACGGTTACTTTGGGAACTGGAGCTAAAATTAACGTTCCAATTTTTATAAAAGCCGGTGACGTAATTAGAATTAACACTGAGACCGGCACTTACGTCGAAAGAGTGTAAAAATCGTATAATTTTAAATATGAATATTGAAGAAATATTTAATGGGGCCGTCTCTTCAAAGGCATCAGATGTCCACTTGACCTCTGATTTGCTTGTTTCTTTTAGAGTCGACGGCCTGCTTCATCCAATTAAAAACTGGCCTGTTTTAAAACATGAGGATATTTTGGGGTTGATTGAGCCGCTTATCAATGAAGACCAAAAAAATTGTCTTTTTGACAAAAAGAATTTGGAATTTTCTTATCAAATCAAAAGCGGTATCCGGTTTAGGGTCAGTATTTTTTGGGAAAAAACCAAGTTGGCTTTGGCCGCCCGCCTGATTTCATCTCACGTGCCTTCAATGGAGGAACTTGATATGCCTAAATCCATTTATAAACTGGCTGAACTTAAAGATGGTTTGGTTTTAGTCACTGGACCAACCGGCTGCGGTAAATCAACAACTTTAGCCGCTTTAATCGATTATATTAACTCAAAAAAACCCTGTCATATTATAACCCTGGAAGACCCTATTGAATATGTTTTTTCTTCTAAAAAAAGCGTTATTGTTCAAAGGGAATTGGGGCAGGATATGACTTCTTTTCAATCGGCCCTTAAACATATTGTCCGCCAGGACCCTGATGTTATTTTAGTCAGTGAAATGAGGGACCTGGAAACCGTTTCTTTGGCTATCACTTTGGCTGAAACCGGACACCTGGTTTTAGCCACCCTTCATACCCCAAATGCGCCACAAACAATTGACAGAATTATCGACATTTTTCCCGTTGACCAACAGAGACAAATAAGACTGCAGGTAGCGATGGCTCTCAAATGTGTTATGTCCCAACACCTGCTCCCAAAGATCGGCGGAGGAAGAATAGCAGCCAGAGAAATTCTTTTTAACACCCCGGCGGTGGCTAATCTGATTAGGGAAAATAAAACCGCTCAAATCAGGTCTGTTTTACAAACCAACAGTAAAGACGGTATGTTTACTTTGGAACAAGACCTTAAAAGACTTTATCGTGGCGGCGGAATTGATTTTCAAACGGCCCTAAGCCACGCCAATTACCCTGAAGAAATTTTAAAAGAATAAATTAAACGCAAAAAATAGAGTCTTTTTCTTTATTTTTATTTTTTTATTTCAATCGCCCCCATAGTTTAATGGATAAAACGACAGGCTTCGAACCTGTAAATGGAGGTTCGATTCCTCCTGGGGGCACTTATATCTTAAACGCGCTCATAGCTCAATGGTAGAGCATCTGCCTCTTAAGCAGTTGGTTCCAGGTTCGAGTCCTGGTGGGCGCACCACAATCAAACTTTCAGGAATTTTGCCGATTGATTCAGCCGCGCGAAGCG
>CAZAGY010000024.1:0-10282 GCA_964485025.1 uncultured Gammaproteobacteria bacterium | reverse complement strand
GGCTATGGATGGGGATGATCGCACAGGACTACCTGTCTTGATTTCAATCTTTTTTGGGAAACCTGTTTATTATAAAGCAGGGCTTGTTTCAATTCATTGGGCGTCTGTATCCTGACTTGAACCTCGTTAATCTTAAATCTTCTAGCGGTCTCCTTGAGAACCGGCATAATCTGATAATGCGATTTGGTAAACTGTTCTTTTTTATGATCCAACAGAAAAGTGGCTGTTTGCAGGGCCTTGAACAATTTCTGATGATAAGCGTCTATTTTGAATTTCTTAATCAGTTGTTGCTGATTATTGGCCAAGGTCTGATAATAACGTCTGCTTTCTTTTAAATCTTTTTCGGCGTTTCTGGAACCGGCCAAATCTTTTATTACTTTTAAAAAATATTTCAAATCCCACAGATAAACGCCGTAATCATAAGGGACCCAGCAATAATTATCTTTATGTTTTCTTATTCCATCGTAAATCTCGGGGAATTTTCGGGAAAGTTCTTTTGAAGTGAATTTTCCCTGAATAAAAAATTTTCTGATTTTTTCATCCTTTTGAATTCTTCGCACGATTTCCAATAAATCATCCTCTTCCCTCTTAACAAAAGATTTTTCTTTGGGTGAGATCAAAATATTGTAAATTTCCGTCAATGATTTTAAATCATGATTACTGGTTATCTTCTTTAAATACTCCTTTAAGTATGTTCCCAGAGAATCTTCCAGTCCCAGGGTTATCGGTTCTCCCCAGGCATAAATCCGAGGATAAAGTTTGAAATATTTATCCATAATCAACCATAATTGACGATTGGATATTTTCTTTAAATCCTGATGAAAAATCCCGGTGGTAAAAGCAACAAAATCGCACACCAGATCCTCAAATTTCTTTCTGATTTTTAAAACGTAATCCGGGTCTTTTTTAACTAAGGTTAAAGCTTTGTCAGCTACTTCCTTTAACTTATGCTCTAAAACATACCAGCCCACCACGCCGTTTTCCATCGGAACCAAAGTGGAACCGAAATTTTTCCCCTTTAAAACAAGGGTCATGCTATAGGTGTAAGTTTGCGCCACGCCATAAATGCCCGGTAAGATATACGCCCGGATTTTCCTCTGGATAAAAATTCTTTTATTTTCTTTCATAAAACGTTTTATTGTTTTATTTCTTTATTATTTTCACCACTCCTTTATCCGCATCCACCCCGCACTATAACTCGCTTCGTTCGTTAAATGCGGGGCGGGCTTCCACTAAATCTTTATTTGATTACTTTGACCACCCCCTTATTGGCGTCAACCTCAACCAGTTGTCCATCCTTAAGAACCCGAGTGGCAATTTTGGTGCCGATGACGCAGGGAATGCCTAATTCCCGGGAAATAATCGCCGCGTGACAAGTAATTCCACCCTCGTCAGTAATAATGGCTTTTGCCTGATGCATAATCGGTATAAAATCCGGTCTGGTCATGGTAGTCACTAAAATTCTGCCAGGAATGAATTTCTGTTTATAGGTATCCAAAATTATCTGCACTTTACCCCGCATTATGCTTATTGGCGCATTGGCTACTTGTCCCTTAATTTTATTGCCTTTCTTTTTTGGAAAAATCGCGTTGAATATTTTTTTGGCATCTTCTTTATAAAAAATCGTGTATTTTGCCCGCCAACCGTTTGGCTTCTCTTTTTCCACTACGTAAACGGAAAATTGCCGGCGGTTTTTTAAGACATTTATCGGTACCCGTTTGTTAAGAAGAAGTAAATCTTTTAATTCCCAGGGTAAATAATATTGAATTTTCCATAAATCCTCTTTGTATTTTTTGGCGATTTCTTTGCAGTAAAGATTGATGTAATGGCTGGCCAGAAGCATATATTTTTTACGGTGGTCAATCCATTCGCCCAGTTGCTTTAAAATATAAAAGTGAAGTTTCAATTCCGGAGAAAACCTGTATTTTTTATACAAATTCTCTTTATTCTTTTTCAGTCTTTGAACCTTGAATTTTAATCTAAGTAATTCTCCCTCCAATTGTTGATATGTTTTATCTTTTATTTCTTTTCTAATCTCTTGAGTATAATCCTTTTCATTTAAAATTTTAATGTGAACAAAAGTGTTCCTTATCCAAAAGAATTGAGAAGTTAATTTTTTAATTAATTTTTCAGACTCTTTTGATTTTTTCTTCATGGCCAGGGCCGCTTTTAGAAACAAGAATCGTTCCTCCTCAATAAAGCTCAGATTGGGGAAAGCAGTTAAAACGGCCATTATTTCATTTAAATTGCCGTCGCTATCTTTTAATTCCTTCTTTACCAGGGCCGGCAAATATTCTTCACTGAAAACATCGGCGCATTCAATGGTCGCCGGACCGCGGCGAAGCCACTCCATATAATATTTCATCATGAATTTTTCATAAGACTCCCATATTTCAAAATTAGTCAATTTACTTTTATTCTTTGAAAATTCTTCGCCGACATCTAAAAATCTTAAATTTTTATCGCCGGCGGCTCTTTGTTTCCGTAAATACGCTTTGTCTTTACTGATTTTATTAAAAATAAATTTGTAGATTTCGTATCTTTCTCCCCGCGACGTCTCTTCGTAAAAAAAATCGTTTTTGAATATCCAAATCCCTATTGAACTATATCGGGGATGAAAATACTTCGCCTGCTCGATATAACAGTGGAGAGGATAAGCGACACATTGATACGCCGCCGGTGCTTCTTCCGACCACCAGCTGTGTTTTTTAATAATCTTTAACAGTTCCTTTAAAGTCATTTTATTATTCTCACAATCCCTCTATCCGCATCCACCCCGCACTATAACTCACTTCGTTCGCTAAATGCGGGGCGGGCTTCCACCGAATCTTTATTTAAGTATTTTAATCGTTCCGTGGTCGGCGTCAACCTCAACTAATTGTCCGTCTTTAAGTACTTGGGTGGCGATTTTGGTGCCGATAACGCAGGGAATATTTAATTCTCTTGAAATAATAGCGGCGTGAGAGGTAATGCCGCCTTCATCAGTGATAATGCCTCCCGCTTTTCTACAAGCGGTTATGATTTCCGGTCCGGTAGTTGCCGCGACTAAAATGTCACCTCTTTTTACTTTCTTGATTTCTTTCTTCACATCATCACTGAAAATAGTTCTAATTATTTTAACAATCCCCTTTTTATTTCCCGGACTTGCCGTGAATCCTTTAATTATCTTTATTCTTCTTTTAAAGAAATGTTTGTCGAAAATCTTTAATGTTCTGGTTGCCAGAGGTCCTTTTATCAATTCCCAATTATTCTTTTTAGCCAGCAACCAATTCATTTTATCCCTATTGGAGATAAAAACATTCTTCCCATCTATAAGTTCGATGATTTCTTCGTAACTGAGCCAAGGTAAGTCATCTCTCTTAAGTCTAAAACTTAGCTCTTTTATATATGGTTTAAAAATCTTTTCGTAATTATAGAAATGGTTTAATGTCTTTCGGGCTTTGAATTTGATTTTACCCATTTTTCGCAGACGTTCGGCAAGTTTTTTGTATTTTTTTTCCCCATCCGCCATCAAAGTCTCAACCTTACCTAAAAAGAAAAATTCCGTATAAAAATATTTTTCGCCTAAAGACCGGAACAAATCTACTCTCTCCATTATGCGCTTTCTAATCTCGGTATTCGTCATAAACTTAAGCAGTCTCTTGTGTTTTCTTGTCTGCTCTATAAGATTTTTGCCTGTTTCAATATTCCTTAAGATTTCCTTTTCCCAGGCCGGAAACATTTTATTATAAAAACGAAGTCCGTAGACGGATAATTTTTCTCTGCAACTCTTTCCAAGATAGAATCTTAGACCCTTATCCAAATGACTGTAGATCAAAACGATATCCGTTCGTTTAAATTTGTTAAACAAATAACAGGAGGTAAAAATAAAATTAACGTCGTTGTCCGTCCAAAGATAATCATAGTCTTCCGGATCTAATTCTATCAGTTGAAACTTTTTCATACGCCCTATCCGATTATATTAACTATCCCGTGATTTCCTTTAACCTCTACCATCATCCCATCCCTTAATATTTTAGTGGCGATTTTTGTCCCGATCACGGCCGGAATGTTTAATTCCCGGGCGACAATGGCCGCATGGCAAGTGATTCCCCCTTCATCAGTGATAACCGCCACGGCCTTTTTCAAGGCCGGCATAAATTCCGGCCGCGTCATTGAGGTCACTAAAACATCGCCCTGTCTGACCTTGCTTAAAGACTCTATTCCCCTGCAAATGCTTACTCTGCCGACCGCCGTACCGGTATTGGCGATTGAACCGTGAATGGCGCCATTCTGTTTTGACTGTTTTTTTATCAGTTTCTGTTTCAACAACAAAATCCTCTGCGAATCTTCGGGGAGAGAAATGATTTCCTTTTCACTCTGCATTAAAATAAAAGTGTTCCTTTGCCTGGCAATTAATTTTTCTTTAAATGATTTTATGTCTTCAAGGGACTTGATGTTCAAAATTTCCCGGCAGCCGAGATAGTATAATAAATCCCGTCGGACTCTTGTCCGCCGGGCCAGTTCGTCAACGACTTTCCCCAGATAAGTGATACCCCTTAAAATATCCGCCTTTCTCTCGTCCTGCCAAACGGATGCAAAATCAATTATTTTTATCTTTTCTTTAAGACTGTGTTTAAGCTTCAATTTTTTTATCAGAATATTTTTCCGCCCGATATTATTGACTCTTTTCTCTTTCTTAAAACCCTTTAGCCTCTTAATAAAATCATCTTCATTTAAATATTTCGGTCCGGCATAACTGTTCCTTAACCAAAAATATTTATGGCAATGCCTGATTAAAGCCCTTTTCCTTTTATCTAAGGGCAATCCAGCTAAAGCCCTTAGTTCTTTCTCTTCTTGGGAAAAAAACGAGAGTTCGCCGGGCGTGGTCAATAAAGAATAATACTGATTGAATTCTTTGACCGGACCGACAGTCTTTAATAATTCGTTTTTGAATTCTTTTTCTATTTGAATGCTAATGGGTTCAATAATGTGCGCGATAGTCAATGAATCGGTGAAAGCTTTATCTGTCTGACGCAGAAGATTAATCAGGTCTGACTGATTAATCTTTTTTAAATCCAAATTACCAATCTGTTTGAACGCTTTTTCACATTTCTTAATGATGTTTTTCTGTTTTCCTTTGATTTTCTCCAAATAACGGGAATCAGCGGCGATTTTCTTTTTGATAATCAGCCATAGCCTTTTAAGGTCGGAGTTCAAATACCCCATTTCACAATATCCCCGGTGATAATGAAAAACAAAACTTGAATATCCGTAGCCAAGAAATTTTTTCGTGATCATTCCACTATAAGCGGCGGCATTAAGGAATAAAGGCCGGGCATTAAAACCCTGAATATACCATTTTTTTTTAAAGGCTTTTTGAAATTGCCCGTAATCGCCTTTCATAAATCATTAACCCTTAATCTCGACATCCAACAGATAGGTATAAAACGCCATCAGCACATAAACCCATTCTTTCATAAAAGCCATAGTCAATACCCGCGGGTCATTGTCAATTTCCGGATTAACAATCAAGCGGCCATCAGTCAATTTTCTGGGCATTGAATAGAACATAAAAGCGCCGGGCTTTAACATATTCAAATCTTTTTTATCAAGAATCTTAAATAACTTATTGTATTTGTCCACCGACGCCTCATTTTCTCCCGACTGGGGCAACCCTTCAACAATGTGCAGAAAATCAACTTCGGAAATAAAATCTTCCAGCTTCTTTTTAATAATTTTGCCGCCGACTGACTGACAGAATTTCCTGATTTCCTGAGGCGTTTCAAATTCTTCAATAACCGGGTCTTCATAAACCGTGGCACCCATAATGCTTAAAGCCTTAATATAAGCCTTGGCCGGCCGGGAAGACTTAATCATTCCATAAATCCCATATTTTATATTCTTAAAATCGGCATTTCGTTTATACATACTGTAAGCCATGCCTAAAGCTCCGATACTATGTTCATCGTTTCCACACATCGCGTTAATTAAAGGAACGGGAAAATCCTTAGTCAATTTGTCCAATTCCAAAGATTTATGCCTGACCGCCATTAAATCGCAAAAGGGCGTAAAAGAAACCAGAAAATCGTCAAAATCCTCTTCACCGGAAGCCAAATAAGTCCCGGCAGTTCCACTGATGCCGATGTAACCGCCGCCCAGTCTAACCATCGCTGCCTGCAGGCCGATGATCGTCCGGGCGCTTTCCTGAAAAAACATGGTAGCGATAATTTTTCCCGGACATAAATGGGTAAAGCTTTTTCCTTGTTCTTCAATTCCCTCCTGAAAAATTTTCGCCCGGCGGAAAATTTCCAAATATTCCTCCCGGGTGAAATCCTGCGTTTTAATAAAATGTTTTATCATATTTTTCATTTAAAACAATCAAATTATAAAATAAATTTTATTTAATTACCCTTAATTTACTCCATTTTTTCTTGGAATCTTTATAAGGATTATAAACTTTATCAAGCTTGCCTTTGAATTTAAGATTAGCTTCGGCCGCCGCCCAAATGATATGGGTTGAATATTTATTATGATAACGGGAACAATCAACATAGGCCTCAGGAACCAAAACCGGACCACCCATTTCCAGAGCGCCGCCAATCTGATAAAGCAGACGATAGAGGAAATTTCCATGCGACCCGGTCGGACCCAGAACGACCAGGTTGGCATTCTTGACCGACTGGTCAATTAAATGGGCGTAATTCGTAATGTTGTAACCTTCGTCTCTTAACACCTTAGTGACATATTCGGCATTATGGATTGTCTGGTCAATCCAAGGGTTGTCTCCCCGGTCTTCGGTAAAATCGCCGCCGGACATGGCAATCACCGGCTCAATACCGAACATTTTCATATAATGAGCCGACTGTTCGATTAATAAAAGCATTTCCTCCGGACAAGGACCCGGCGTATCAAACGGGTCGGCATTAATGTAAAACCATTCCCGTCCGTCTAAGTCCCTTAAAAGGCCGAGAAACCTCAGTTTCTTGTAACCATACAAATCCATGAAAGCCTTTTCAAAGGGTCCGAATTTGACATGTCCCCTGAGCATGCCCTCAATCTCGTTCTTTTGCAAAAGATCAATCAGCGCCTGGGAATATTCTTTTTCTGAAACTTCGCCCAAGGCCAGGCAATTAAATCCCTTAATCGGCTTTTTACAAACGATAATTAAATCAGCATATTTAGAACCGATTTTTAAATGCTTGATAATTTCCGGATTGGGACGCAAAACGCCGATGCCGATTTTCGGCCGGCGCTGTTTAGCCACGGCTTCAATCTTGTGAAAAACTTTATGAAATGATTTCATATGAACGAATTTAATTTATAAAATATCCTGATAATTCAAATTAATTTAAACGGGGTGGACATCCTGAAAGGACGTCCACCCCATATTGTTACTTCTTTTCGTATACTTTTCTGCCCTGGACGTACGTCCCTAAAACCGGTACTCTCGTTCTCAAAGCCGCTTGAACGCCTCTTTGAGCCCGGTCAAAGTCTTCCACTGTCTGCGGCTGAGTCCCGCCGAGGATATTTTCAAAATCCTCAGTGTCAACCACGGCAATATCAGCCTTTTCACCCGGCTCCAGCATTCCGCCTTTTTCCCCAACATACTGCTTGGGCATCATGGAAAAAGCCATCATTGCTTCTTCAAAATTCAGGCGCTGGTCATCTTCAAGAGCATGGGTCGCGGCCCAAAGACCGAAAAGCGATTCCATAGGCATCCCGTCTGAGCCGAACATCATAGGAATCTTGTACCCTAAAACCTTACGGTGAGGGCAAATCCATTTTATCCGGTCGCCGATCCTGTCCCGATAAACGTAATCGGTCAGGAAATTTGGTTGCATAGAAACCCACATCCCCAGGGATTTTACATCCTGCAGGACTTTTTCCGAGAACGGGCATTCAAAGTGCTCGATTCTCCACTTTGTCGGATCAATATCCGCGCCAGTCAGTTCCTTACTTTTTTCCGCCCAGTGCTGGGTCAAGCGGACCACCCGCTTAATAGCTTCGTCTCCAATGGCATGAAAGGCCACTTGGTCAATTCCGTGCTTAAGGGCAAAATCGATTACCTGGTTCATCTCCTTGATTTTCGTCGCCCATTCGCCGCGCGTTTCCTTGTCAAGATACTGTTCTGACATTTTTGCGGTCCGGGAACCAAGGGAACCATCGGTAATGAACTTCAGGCCCAATGTGGGTAAAAGCTCATCGTCCCATAAACCGGCTCGTTCTAGTTCTCCCTGATTTTGAAAAAACTTCTCCAGCATTGACGGCATAAGGAACGTTCGGACAATGGGAAAAGAAAATCTCTTTTCTTTCCATTCTTTTCTCTTTTGAAGAAAAGCTATCACTTCATTCCAGGAATTAATGGCCATGTCATGAACCGTAGTGATGCCGTTGGAAAAGTAGTCTTCAAATGTCTTTTCCACCCGGCCTTCAATTATGTCACTGGCCGGAGCGATGATTTCAAACGACCTGAGTACATATCCTTCGGTAAGCCGACCCGTCTTTGTAGAAAATTCTCCAAGAAGGTCCTTGTTGAGACCGATGGAGGATTTCATTCTCTCGGCCATTTTGCTGTTTATCACGGCTCCATGAAAAGAAGTGTCATAAACTATCACCGGTCTATCAGGAACCACCCGGTCCAGATCTTCTCTTGAAAGATTAGGGACCATTTCGGTGCGCCAAGAACCGCAAATCAACGGTTCATCGCTTTTTTCAGAATCCGCTTTCTCAACTTGATTGATAAGTTGAGTCAAGCTTTCCGCTTCACCTAAATCAACCATATTGGCCAGCGAGGCATACAGAAACGGATGTTCATGGGCATCAGTTATTCCCGGGATGACCGTTCCCCCTCTTACGGTTTCCACCGTCTCCGAGGGTATGGCCATGCCGTCTCTTTCTTTGGCCTTTTGCCCTTCCAGCCATTCCCCGGTTTCCCGAGGATTACCTTTGAAAGCGATTTGACCCGAGGTTTTATCAAGGATAATCACGGTATCCTTTTTTGGTCCGGCCGGAGTTCTCACTTGATCCGGTCTTAATTCAACAAACTCTCTTTTCATAGACATAAGCTAAACCTCCTTTTTTGTTATATATTTAAACCTTCTGTCTTTCTTTATTTAAGCAAATTTTAAGCGATTTGTCAATCCTGTCTTAAATTCTTTTAATTACAGTAATTAGTCCGTGATCGGCATTAACTTTAATCAGGTCTCCGGTTTTTAAAATCCTTGTGGCTATTTTGGTGCCGATAACGCAGGGTATCCCCAATTCTCTTGAAATAATGGCCGCGTGACAGGTAAGACCACCTTCATCGGTTACCACGGCTTTAGCCTTCCTGATTGCCGAAATAAAATCGGGAGAGGTCATGGTGGTAACTAAAATCTCGTCTTTTTGTATATTTTTTATTTCAGCTGTTTTTAATATTTTCCTCACCCTACCTATGACTTTACCTCCCATTGCTCTTTTCCCTTCAAATTCCGTGACTTTATCAATATTGTCCTTATTTGAATATTTTTTCTCTTGTCTTTTTGACGCCTCTCCTTCATAAATTTCTAAACCGGAAACTTTAAAAAATAAGGCAAAATGTTTTTTTCTCTGTTTAAATCTTATCTTTGATTTTGAAAATTTATGATTTAACACCTGTTCCAGTTCCTGCGGTAAAATAAAAAGCATGTCTGTCCACAAAGTCCCGCTACGGCGACCAATTTCTTTTAAAAATAAATACGTGTAATAATTCCCCTTGATTGACAGGGCTTTTCTTTTGTCCTGGAAGCCGGCAAAATAATCAACCAATTTAATTAACTTCTTGTCTTGTTGACCAAAAGACAATTTTTTTTCCAGTTGACTGATTTTTCTTTTGAAATCAATTAATCTTCCTTTGTTACGGCATAAAATATCGGCTATTTTTTTCCCGGTCATGCCGTCTCTTATAATTTTTTGGATGACACTGATAAAATAATCTGATTTTAAATATTCTATTTTGGCATAACCGTTATTGAGCCAAAAATATTTTTTTACGTGACTTTCAAGTAATCTGACCAATATTTTATCGTTTGATAAAATTGATCCGTCAATTCTTTTTTTGAAGAATAAATTTCTTGATTTTCCGGAAGACAGGATATAGTCAACAATTTTTAATAAATTTTCTTCCTCCTGAATCGTGTACGATTTTTTAGTCGGCGTTGTTAATACGCTCATTTGCTCCTGATTAATTTCAGTCATTTTATTAAGCAAATATTCTGAACCGGCGGCAATCGGTTCCGCTACCTGAGAAAAGCCCCACCAGTCTAAAAAAATTTGATTATAT
>CAZAGY010000023.1:0-10343 GCA_964485025.1 uncultured Gammaproteobacteria bacterium | reverse complement strand
GACTGCCGTCTCGACCTTGGCAAGGTCGCATAATAGCCACTATACGACGCCCGCAATATATTCAATTTTACATCTCCTCTAATATCTTAAGGGATAATTCATTTTTTTCAAGATCCAAGACGGCAAAAGTCGATTTATAATATATTCCCGCTAAATTTCCCGGATTGATTAATCTTGTTTTTCCGATGGTTTCTTCCCAGGGTTTATGGCTGTGGCCGTAAAAAACATAATCATATTCCTGATTCAAGGCTAATGATTTGGCTTTATCAATATAATGGGTAAAAACCATTTTTTTATTTTCAAAAAAAATTGTTCCCGTCTGGCCGTAAATTTTCAGTCGAGGAAAGTTTTGAGAATTTATTTCATTTAAAATGTCTCCATTACCGTAAACGAAACATACTTTTGCTTCCAAGCCTTTGGGCCAGGATTCAATTAAAGAAATTGTTTTACAAAGGTCTCCGCAATGAATAATAGTGTTGATGTTTTCCGTTTGACAATAATCCAAGGCTTTTTTTAAATTTGGAATATTGTCATGAGAATCGGAAAGAATGGCGATTTTTATTCCGTTGGAAGTTTCCATAAGTATTTTTTAACCGAAGATGAGAGCCGTAAGGCGGGATCGTTCACAAAAGATGGGTATCCTTCGCTGAAGCTTCGGAATACCTTACTTGCCATTCCGAAGCCCGAAGGGCGTAGGATGGGCATTACAAGAAAGCCGGTTGAACTTTTGATGGGGGCTTATAGACATTTATTTTTCAACCATTCAATAACCTTGCGATTAACAACCAGGTTTTTAATGTATATTTTTCCCATTTCCGATTCAAGATTTTCCATGGCTGTTTTTTGGTTTTGATAAACTTTTTTCAGTTCTTCGGTCTCCTTTTCAATTTCTTCATCACCAGCTTCAATTTTTTCCTTTAAAGCGATTTCCCGGACGGTTAAAGCGGTTTTGATTCTTTTTTCCGCCTGAGGAACAAAATCGTTTCTCAAATCTTTTTCGGTTTTTTTTATGGCTTTTAAATAATCCTCGAATTTAAAAGAACCTTGATGGTCGGATTTTTCGATATTTTCCTGTAGTTCCACTAGCATTTTATCAGATTCGTGTTCAATTAAAATATCGGGGATTTCTTCAAAATTGGAAATGTTAATTAATTGATTTAAAATTTCTATTTCTCGTCTTTGTTCCTCTTTATATTCTTGTTCGTGAAACAAATCTTTCCTTATTTTATCTGTCAATTCATTTATCGTTTTAAACGGCCCGATCATCTGGGCGAATTTATCATCCGGTTCAGGCAGGTCAATTTGATAAATTTCTTTAATTTTTGCTTTAAAATCAACCTTTTTTCCCGCCAGTTTTTTATCATAATGGTCGGAGGGATAATTGAAAGAAAATTCTTTTTCATCATTTTTTTTTAAATCTTTCAGGTTTTCGGAAAGCCCGGGCAGGTATTGGTCTTGCCCGACAATAAAAGAAAAGTCTTTAATCTGACCATTTTCTAGAGGAACTTTGTCTACAAAAAGATTTAAGTCAATTTGCGCTTTATCGCCATTTTTGATTTCCCGATTGACCAATGTTTCTTTTCCGCGCATGCGCCTGAGGTCTTCAACGACATTTTCAATTTCTTCGTTTTTCACTTCTATTTTATTCTTTTTTATTTTTATTTTTTTATAATCTCCAAGTTTGACATTCGGCATTAAAGAAATAGTTAATTTAAACACACAAGGATTATTGGGAGCCAGTTTTTGTATTTGGACCATCGGCGGAGCCGCTGGAATAATTTGTTGTTCTTTTAATATTTCAGGATATTTCTCGTTAATTGCCATTTCCGCTCCCTGTTCCAAAATTTTCATTTCATCAACCTCTTTTTTTATCAGGTCAAAGGGCGCTTTGCCCGGTCGAAAACCGGGTATTTTAATTTCTTGGCTGATTTCTTCCAGGGTCCGTTGGTAAAAAGGTTCCATTTCTTGGAAAGACATTTCTACCAGAAGTTCAACTAAATTTTTAGGTAATTTTTTTGTTTGGATGTTCATAAATTTATAACAACGGCGCGATAATCAAGGCCACAATGGACATTAATTTGATTAAAATATTTAAACTGGGTCCGGCCGTATCTTTAAAAGGGTCGCCCACGGTATCGCCGACAACAGCCGCCCTATGGGAATCAGACCCCTTTCCCCCGTGATTGCCCTCTTCAATGTGTTTCTTGGCATTGTCCCAGGCGCCGCCGGCGTTAGCCATCATAATAGCCAAAAGAAAGCCCGTGATAATAGCGCCGGTGAGAAAGCCTCCCAATGCCGCCTTACCCAAGATAAAACCGATTAAAACCGGAATAACGACCGCCATTAATCCCGGGAGAATCATTTTTTTTAAAGCGGCCGAAGTCGATATTTTAATACAATGGATGCTGTCGGGTTTTTCTTTTCCCTCCAATAAGCCTTTTATTTCCCTGAATTGTCGCCTTACTTCTTGGACTATTTTTTCAGCGCTCTGCCCCACTGCTTGCATCGCCCAAGAAGAAAATAAAAATGGCATTAATCCGCCGATAAAAAGTCCAACCATGACTATCGGCTGACCGATATCCAAAACGTTTAATCCGGCAATTTGAATATAACTTACAGAAAGAACTATGGCGGTTAAGGCGGCTGAACCGATGGCAAAACCTTTTCCAATGGCCGCCGTAGTGTTTCCTACCGCATCAAGTTCTTCAGCTCGTTTTCTTGTTTCTTCTCCCATTTTCGCCATTTCCGCAATACCGGCGGCATTATCAGCCACGGGTCCGTAAGTGTCGGTGGCCAGAGTAATTCCCAAAGTTGAAAGCATGCCCACGGCGGCGATGCCAATTCCGTAAAAGCCGATTAATTTATATGAGATTAAAATAGTTGCACAGATAACCAAAACCGGCACTAAAGTGCTCTGCATCCCCAAACCGAGACCGGAAATAATATTGGTGCCCGAACCGCTATTTGATGAAAAAGAAAGTTTTTTTGTCGGTTTATATTTAGACGAAGTAAAATATTCGGTGATGAAACCGATGACCAAACCGGCAATTAAACCAGATATTACCGCGCCAAATATTTTTATTCCGACCGGAGATGCGTATTTTAAAACAAAGAAAGAACCGACAATCATTAGTGCGCTGGCCACCCAGATTCCTTTATTTAAGATAAATTGAGGACTTCCATTTTTAGAAGAAAAAACAAATAAATCACCGATTAAACTGGCGATAATTCCCAAACTGCCCAACATCAGGGGTATTAAAACGGCCCAGGGGCCCAGTAATGAGATGGCCATGGTGCCAAGAACCATACTGGCGATCAGAGAATCGACATAACTTTCAAATAAATCTGCGCCCATACCGGCAACATCTCCGACATTGTCGCCGACATTGTCGGCAATTACCGCCGGGTTGCGAGGGTCATCTTCGGGAATCCCGATTTCAATTTTTCCCACTAAATCAGCGCCGACATCAGCCGCTTTAGTATAAATTCCTCCCCCTACTCGGGCGAAAAGAGCAACCAAAGAAGCTCCAAAACCAAAGCCGTAAATAATCTGCGGGTTTTTGAAAATCAGATAAAAAAAACTGATTCCCAAAAGGCCGAGACAGGCGACAACCAATCCCATTATTGCCCCGGATTTAAAAGCAACTTTTACTCCGGCAATTAAATTTTTTTGAACCTGAGTCACGGTCTTGACATTGGCTGAAGTGGCCATCCGCATACCCAGATATCCGGCCAAGGCGGAAAATATTGAGCCGCAGGCAAAAGTTATTGCCAAACGCCAATTGATAAAAATTGCCAATAAAACGGCGATTAACAATACAAAAGCACTCAAAATACTATATTCCTTTTTTAAAAAAGCCATTGCCCCTTGTTTTATCAACAGGGAAATTTCATCAGCTTTTTTATTATCGGAACTTATTTTTTTTATTTGTTTTGACAATAGACCGGCGATTGACAGGCCGATTAAAGAGATGATTAAAAATAGGTAATTCATAAATACCGGATTAAAGATAATGATTAATCTTTCTTTTTATTGTTTTCCTCTTCTTTTTTTTCGTTTTCCAATGTATCTTTTTTTCTTTTTGATTTTTTTGTTTTTTTCTTTTTTTTAGATTTATCTTCATCGGCTACGGTCTCGGCAGACGGGGATTCGGGCAAATTTTCTTTCTCGGGTTCTTTTATTTTTTCTTCCCTAATGTCAATTTTCCAACCGGTTAATTTAGCCGCCAGCCTGACATTTTGTCCTTCCCGGCCGATAGCCAAGGAAAGTTGATTGTTTTTTATTCTGGCAATGGCAAATTTGTCTTTTTTGTCCATTTCCAAAGACGAAACTTTGGCCGGCGCCAAAGCGTTAATAATGAATTTTTCGGGATTTTCACTATACTCAATGATATCTATTTTTTCGCCTCCGATTTCTGAAATAATGGTTTGAATTCTTACCCCGCGCTGACCGATACACGCCCCGATGGGGTCAATAGTTTCTTCTTTTGTCCAAACAGCAACTTTTGACCGGGCTCCGGCTTCGCGGGCAATGCCTTTTATTTCTACCACTCCATTGGCGACTTCGGGGATTTCTAACTTAAACAGTTCTTTTAAAACCTCGGGATGGCGGCGGGAAACAATAATCTCGGGACCTTTTGGAGTTTTTTCCACGGAAATAATATAAACCTTTATTTTTTGATCAGGCCGGTAATGCTCTTCTCTCATCTGTTCATTTAAAGGGAGAATGGCGGAGATTTCACCCAGGTCTATCAAAGTCATCTGTCTTTCCCGTCTTTGAACAACGCCATTAACAACCATACCTTCTTGTTCTTTGTATTTTTCATAGATACTTTCTCTTTCCGCTTCTCTTAATCTTTGAACAATCACCTGTTTGGCCGTTTGAGCGGCAATTCTGCCGAAATCAGCCGGTATTTCCAGTTCTTGTTTTATAATTTCGCCGAGTTTAGGTTTTTTTTTGATTTTTTTGGCGTCGGAAATCTGGATTTCCGTTTTGGGATTGAATCTTTTTTTTTCCTCGTTTTCTTCGCCGTTATTTTCCGTTTCTTCAAATTTTTGTTCTTTATCCGTCTCATCGGCGGGTAAATCTTCTTTTTCATCTTTTTCAGCCTCTTTTTTTTCCGCTTCCGGCAAATCTTCAACTACCGTTTTTTCGTCAAAAACTTTCATTTTCCCCGTTTCCGGGTCAAACTCAACCTTAAGGTTTTGCGTTTTACTTCCGAAATCCTTACGGTAAGCGGAAGCCAAGGCCTGTTCAATCGCTTCCAAAACCTGTTCTTTGGAAAGTTTTTTTTCTTGGCAAATCTGTTCGATTGCCGATAAAATTGTATTTACCCCGTTAGAAGTTTTCATAGTCATATTTTAAATTAATAATATTAGTGGTAATTTATGGTGAAATCAGGATGATTTTAAGTTAAAATTAAACCAGCTTAAAATTAAATTAGTAAGCTAGTATAAACATTATAACAATAAGATAAAAAAATGCAAGAACTTGTGTCTTAAATTTTTAATTCCCTAAATTTTCATCCCACCACTCTTTCACGGCATTTACATGTGTTTTATGTCCTGCTTTTCGGAAATATTCCATTTTTTCTCCAAAAATTTTATGATGTTTTTTTAAGTTTTTAGGGTTTCCCAATACCCATAACGAATGCTTTAGTTCCGCCTTTTCTTTTTTGTTTAAATATTCGGCCGGTAAATATCTGTTTACAGACATATCAAAGTCAATTGGCATTACTAGAGAAATATAATTTTTATCAAATATTTTTTTAACCAGAATTTTTATTCGTTTTTCGCGCGTTTGTTCGCAGAAAACGAAAAGGCCGGCTTTTTTTATTTTACGTTTTTGAATTATTTTTTTACTGTTTAATAAATTCTCCAAAGTTGACAGAGATTTTTTTTCGGGAATAAAAAGCCAGTTTTTGGTTATCGGTTTTAAAGACGGTCTTTTTTTAATGATTGCGTCAAATAATTTAATCATTTTTTCCGCTTCAGTTCTTTTGTATGGCTTTAATATGTCGGTCGGACCGCCGCAAGCGATGATTATCGGTTTGTCAATTTTATTTTTTGCGACAATATCGTAAATCTTATTAAAGGCCGTTTTTAAATAAAAATTATAATTTTCGTCTTTTAGGATATTTTTAGGAACTCCGTATCCGAGAATCAAAAAGATATTATTCATATTATTTTTTTCAACGCGGTCTTTTAATGGGGTCTGACCCCATAAACAGGACCTCTAAAACTCGCATTAATAAAGGTTTATAGAACAAAAATTTCAATTTGGGGTGATTTTTTAAATTTTCACGCGTTTCATTTTTTCAATCGGACTGATTATTTTTTCGCAAAAATCAGAGAGTAATGATATGGCCCTGCTTCGAATTCCTGAAGCAAACTTAAACCGCAACTTTTAGCAATGGTTTTTATTTCTTCCGGATTGACGCGGTTCTCCGTTGGCGGCCCGAAAGGAGTCTTGATTTTTTTCCATTCCGTCACCAATAATTTACCTTTGGTTTTAAGAATTCTGACTGCTTCCTTGATAATTAAATCGTCTTTGTCGGTTTGGAAAAGCACGTTGTTGATCATCGTCAAGTCAACGCTTTGGTCGGGAATTTTCGTTCCCCCGAAGACTTCCAAATCGGCCCAAACGGTTTTAATATTGGCTACGCCGAATAAATTAGCCATGCTTCGGACGTTTTCTAAAGCGGGTTTCAGCACGTCCACGGCGTAGACCTGGCCCAAATCACCCACTAATTTGGCCGCTTGAAGGGAAAAATATCCTCTTCGTCCGCAACCTAAATCAGCTACCTGCATTTTTTCTTCAATGCCGAGTTTTCCCAATAATTTTAAGGAATCAATCACTTCTTTTCCCCCGGGAATCATATTTTGTTGTTCTGACATAAATGTTTTGATGTGAAAATGATTAAACTTTATTTAACTTTAGCACAGGAATATTTAAAAGCAAGCCACTTGGGGACCGGGTCCCCAAAAGGAAAAAAACTGGTAATTTAATGAAAAAGGGATAAAATATTTATATAGGCAAATCAAATGAAGAAAAAAACTATTATAATTTTTATTCTGCTCTGTCTCGTTTACGGATTTTTTGTCGTTGAGAAGATTGATTTGACAAATTCCGACCTGGGTCGTCATTTAAAAAACGGAGAAATGATTTTACGGGGAGAAGGGGATGTTTTAAGCACTAATTTTTATTCCTATACCAATCCGGATTATCAGATAATCAATCACCACTGGTTGAGCGGGGTGGCCTTTTTTCTGATTTATAAGATTTCCGGTTTTTCCGGACTGACGGTTTTTTATTTGATTTTATCCCTGATTATTTTTACCCTGATTTTTTATTTGGCTCGCGAGTACGGAGGCCTTAAAGTGACTTTTATTGTTTCTTTATTGATTATGCCGCTTCTGATAGAAAGAACGGAAATCCGGCCGGAAATTTTTTCTGCTCTTTTCAGCATTTTATTTTTTTATTTGCTTTTTCGAAACAGACAGCATAAAGTTTCTGATAAATGGCTTTTTGTTTTGCCTGTTTTACAGATTTTTTGGATTAATTTGCATTTGTATTTTTTCTTAGGTCCTCTCATACTCGTGGCTTTTTTATTGGATCAATTGATTATGGATTTTAATAAAGAAAAAATAAAAAAATATATTTTAATTTTAATTTTAGTCGTTTTGGTAATGTTGATTAACCCCATGGGACTAAAGGGAGTTTTATACCCCTTAAATGTTTTTAAAGATTTTGGTTATCGCGTGGCCGAGGTTCAATCAGTCTGGTTTATGGACACGTATAATAATCAGCCCGGTTACTGGTTTTTTAAAGCGAGTTTTTTGTTGTTATTATTATCCTTTGCTTTTGTCATCTTTTTTGATAAAGAGAATTTTAGTTTGGGTAATTTTTTTCTCGCTGCCGGTTTAAGCGTGATGGCATGGTTGATGGTCCGTCATATTCCTCTTTTCGGTTTTTTTGCTTTGCCGATTATAGCGATTAATTTGCAAAAATTAAGGAAATATAAAAAGTCATTGGCCGTTATTAGTTTAATTGCTGTTATTTTTATGTTTTTTCAGGCCGCGCCCCGGGTTCAGGCGCACCAGCATAATTTTGGTATTGGTTTAATATCAAACAATGATTCAGGGGCTAAATTTTTTAAAGAACAGAAAATTCAAGGGCCGATTTTTAATAATTATGATATTGGCGGTTATTTAATTTATTATCTTTATCCCGAAGAAAAAGTTTTTGTTGATAACCGGCCGGCAGAATATCCGTCTTCATTTTTTAAAGAGGTTTACATTCCACTGCAGGAAGATGAAGAACATTGGCGGCAAGCCGACAAAAAATATAAGTTTAACGTAATCTTTTTTTATTACCGCGACCTTACGCCCTGGAGTCAAAAATTTTTAATTGCAAGAATAAACGATTCTGATTGGGCGCCGGTTTTTGCGGATGATAAAATAATTATTTTCTTAAAAAGAAATGATTTAAATAAAAAAATAATCGAGGCCTATGAATTGCCTCAAAATTATTTTTCAATAACCCGTTAATCCGGATGATTTATAATCCGGTAAACAAACAACAAATTGGACCGGAAAACGGCCAATTTTTTTCTTTGGCTTTAATAATTCCGGCTAATGACAACAAGGAATCGCAGCTTTGGAAAAGTGGGTCGATTTTATTGTAAATTTTTTTTGCTTTTTTAAGAAATTGGTCATTGATTATCCAACCGGAACCCGAAGAACACTCTATTATCCGAACGACTTCTTTTTTTCTCAAACCGACCCGGTCAACAATGGCCGTGGCTAATGATTTTTCGTTTGGCGAAAAATCATGGTCGAAATCACGGGCCAGGGGATGAATCTTTTCCGTTTGAACAACGTGGATCTCTATTTTTTTTCTTAATTTTTTAAATGTTTGGTGCAATCCCATGGCCGTAACTCCCGAAGAAGTGGGAATAAAAACGGCTTTTAAATTCGGGATTTTAGCCAATTCACTGGCCAAAGAATAATAAGCTTGCGGAGAGTTTTTTTCAACTGAACCGCGCAGCAAAACGGATTCATATTTTTTACTGAACAAAAAGGCTTGTTGTTTCGGCCGGGCAACTTTTTTTATGATAATATTTTGCGTTTCGCCGCTGGCATTTTTTAATCGTCGCCATTTGTCCGTTGGAATATTATTTGAAACAAAAACCGCCAATTTAACATTTCTCCTGATATATTTATTCAAATAATAAGCGGCGGCAATGGCTGCGTTTCCGGAGGAAGAAATGACAAACGATTTTTTATTTTTTTTCAAATAACCGTCAATTAAAAATTTTACCAGTCTGATTTTATGGGAACCTGATTCATTAAGGTATTCGTGTTTAATCCAAAGCCCGGGCAAACCGAATTTTTTTGCCAAAGCGGGATAAGATTTTTGCAATGTTTGATTCATAAATTTTATTATTGGGGTCAGACCCCACCGATACCCCCCTCTAAAACCCGCTTTAAATTAACCTTATACATCTCTTTTTTAAAATTATAAAAAATTTAAATATTTCAGTAAAATTACTTCCAATTATGGCAATATACCTAATTTCCGTACAACTATTTTCCGACAACTAATTTTTATTTTTTTTATTTTTGTTCCAATGTTCTGAAACCTGCTCCATAGGAAGTTTGTTTTCTTTCGGGGTTCTAAAGATTTATTATTTCTATTTTTGCCCCCAATTTATTCAACCGCTCGGTCAGATTTTCGTAGCCCCGGTTTATGGAATAAACGTTTCTTAAAATTGAAACTCCTTTGGCTTTTAGCATGGCAATCAAAATAATCATCGCCGGTCTGAGGGCCGATGGGCAGATTATTTCCGTAGCTTTCAATTTGGTTGGGCCCTGAATGTAAACGCGGTGAGGGTCGGCTAAAATGATTTTTGCTCCAAATTTTGAGAGTTCGGCATAATAAATGGCCCGGTATTCATAGACCCAGTCATGAATCAAGGTTTGACCCTTGGCTTGAGTGGCTATGGGAACAAAAAACGGCAAATTATCAATATTTAATCCGGGATACGGCTGGGGATGTATTTTTTCTTCCAGGGCTTTTAATCTGGAAGGATATGTTTTAATGTCCGCCAAATTGGTTAAGCCGTTTTTCGCTTTGTATTTTTTTAAAATTTCGTATTTAAAGCCCATTTTTTCCAGTTTCAGAAGTTCCAGTTCCAAAAAATCCATCGGACAGCGTTCAATGGTAATGCAGGAATTGGTGGTAGCGGCGATTGACAGGAAAGACATGGCTTCAATCGGGTCTTCACTGATATGATATTCCACCGGTTGGTTGATGTTTTTTTTGCCGTGAATTTTTAAGG
>CAZAGY010000022.1:0-10376 GCA_964485025.1 uncultured Gammaproteobacteria bacterium | reverse complement strand
CATCTAATCCGTGAATGACTTTTATTGGCGAAGCGTGGTCGGTGATAACAATATATTCATAACCTAGTTTTTTCGCTTTTTTAGCCATTTCCATAATGGTATTATATCCATCTGACCATTTAGTATGTAAATGGCAATCACCCTTGATATCTTTTAAATTGATCAATTTAGGCAGTTTTTTATTTTTAGCCGCTTCAATTTCTCCTTGGTCTTCCCGTAATTCAGGGGCAATAAACGGCAAACCGATTGCTTTGAATATGTCTTTTTCATGACGGCCGCCAATATAGGTTAATTTTTGATTTGTTTTTTTAAAAATTCCGTATTCATTAATTCTCAAATTTTTTTCCATACCCAGTCGACGGATTTTAATATTATGAGCTTTAGAACCGGTAAAATAATGGATGGCCGCGCCAAAATTTTCGGCCTTAACCACCCTTAAATCAGCATTAATCCCCTGTTCCAGAACAACTTGAACTTTAGTTGTTCCTTTAGCCAAAATTCTTTTAACTAATTTAAGTGTCGTAAAAAAATCAATAACCTTTTGCGGTTTTTTAGAAATCACCAAGATATCTAAATCACCTACTGTTTCCCGCTGGCGCCGAAGAGAACCGCAAATTTCAACTTTATCGACCAGTCTTGATTCTTTTAATTTTTCAACAATTCCCTGGGCTAAAGGGTAAATAATGCCCAGTAAAAAACGCTGATTAAAATGCTTGTATGAATTAATTGATTTTAAAATATTTTTTTCGCTTTTTTCACCCCAGCCTTTGAGTTTTAACAATTTATGCGATTTGACTAATTTTTCCAGACCGTATAGGGAATTGATTCTAAATTTTTTATAAAAAAATCTGACTTTCTTCGGACCCAACCCTTCAATTTGAAGTAATTTTAGAACATCCAGAGGGATTTCCTTTTTTAGCCTTTCAAATTCATGGCAAGTTCCAGTTTCTATCAAATCTTTAATATATTTAGCTAAACCCTTACCTATTCCAGAAATAGTTTGCAATTTTTCTTGACGATATATTTGATTAATGTCTTCGGCTAAGTTTTCAATTGATTGGGAAGCTCGGCGGTAAGCGATAATTACAAAAGGGTTTTCCCCTTTAATTTCTAAAATGTCGGCTGTTTGACGGAAAATTTTGGCAACTTCTTTATTATCCATTTTTTAATAATAGTCGCCAGCGGACCACTGGTTTTTTCCAATGTTATTAGTTATTTTAGAGTTTAAATTTTGCAAAACATTTATCATAGGATAATAAAAACATTACTCTTTTAATTAAGAGGAAAAAGAGATAACGATAAAAATCGTTTAATTAATTTTTGCTTTACCTAAAATCCGGAACATTTTGGTTCCGCACTTGGGACAAACGCCAGTCATAGCTCTACGCTTCACACTACCTTTTCCTTTCATAGAGACTTCTTTAGCGTCGTTCATTTCCCTTTTGGCTTTGCATTTAACACAATAAGCTTCCATAGTATTAAATTATTATTACTAATTATATATTTATTATACTCTTAATTTATTTATTTAGCAAGGGACTTCTTAACGGGTTTTGAATATTTGGTATTTATTTCCGTTTTATGTTTTTTTCCAAAAATATCCTTGAATTAAAATTTTCATTTTTGCCATATTATTTAGAATTAAATACCTTCAATAAGGTTTCCTTATAAAAATTAAAATCTTCTTGATAAATGTTTTTAATCGGTTCGGAGCGTTCAAAATTTTGAGTTAATGGATTGACAAAACTGCTGTATTTTTTCATGGCGTAATCTAAATGGCAGCCGGTAGAAGTGCCCGAGGTGCCGACAAAGCCGATAATTTGCCCTTGAGTCACTTTTGTTCCGTATTTTATTCCTTTAGCATAACTGGAAAGATGGGCATAACGAGTGATGTAAACATCGTTATGGCGGATTTCCACTGTCCGGCCATAAACATTATTTTTCCATCCGGCAAAAACAACAGTTCCTGATCCCGAGGCAGAAACGGGCGTACCGCAAGGAGTGGCATAGTCAATAGCCTGGTGACTGGTATAAACACCCCAAATAGGATGAAGACGACTTAAACTATAGCCGGAACTGATATATTTATAGTTAACCGGAGCCCTTAAAAATTGTTTTCTTAAACAATTTCCCTCCAAATCATAGTAATCTTCTCTATTTTCCGGGTCCCGATAATAAATCGCCCAAAAATCTTTACCGTTGTTTTTATATCGCGCTATTAAAATTCTTCCCGAACAGGCCTCCTGCCCGTTTAAAAATTTTTTTTCATATAAGATTTCAAATTCGTCGCCTTCTTTTACTTCAATTCCAAAATCAATGTCCCAGGCGAAAATATCAGCTATTCCCATAATAGTTCCGTCCTTTAATCCAACTTCTTGTCCTGCCTGATAAAGACTTTCTTTTACTCTGCCAAAAATTTTATTTAATTCAATATCGTATTCAATGGCTTTTTTTTCAGCTTTTAATTCGCCGTTTTCCTGTTTTTCAATCACTAAAATATTATCTTTATCAATATCATATTCTAATTTCTGAAATTCATTATTGATTGAATTAAAAAAAGACCGGATAGCGTTATTGGTCTTAATTTGAGACAGGTCATAAATATTTTTTGAAGCCTCCAATAATTCCTGTAATTGTTCATCATTTAAGCCTAAAAAAGTGTTTAACTTGACAAAAACTTCACCGGAATTAATAAAATGTTCTTTAATGCTGCATTGAAGAACATTTTCTTCGGTTTGAATGTCAATAATTTGTTTACTTTGCCCCCCATTGTTATTTAGGCCGCTAATTAATACGAGGATAAAAACAACTATTGACGAAACGATAAAAAATGACAAAAGATTTTTGGTTTCAATTCCTTCCTTCCTTTTTAAAAACATTTATTTACGCTTAAAATAAAAACAGCATTTAACTGGTTTTTATCGTTGTTTATTATATTAACTATATTATACCAGAAACCTTAATATTTGAAAAGATATCTGTAAATCAAATTTAACTCATTTTTTATATTTATTTCAATCTTTACTTTTTAATCGTAAAGATTAATAATGAAATTATGAAAAAAATCGTTTTAATATTTTTAGTTTTGGTTTTTGCCAGCCTCATCATTAATGTTTGGTTTTTCCCCCAACTGCCGGATAAAATAGCTTCCCATTGGAATATTCGCGGCGAAGTTGACGGATATTCATCAAAATTTTTAGGCTTATTTTTAATGCCTCTAATTTTAATAATTACAGGTTTACTTTTTATCATAATTCCTAAAATAGATCCTTTAAAAGAAAATATTGGCAAATTTAAAAAATATTATGACACTTTTACTGTTTTAATGTTCGTTTTTATATTTTTACTTCATTTACAGATAGTTCTTTGGAATTTAAACATTAAGATAACCCCTAACTCAACTTTGCCTGTCGGCATCGGCCTATTATTTTTTTATGTCGGCGTTCTCTGTAAAAATTCAAAAAGAAATTGGTTTATCGGCATCAGAACCCCCTGGACTTTGAGTAATGAAGTTGTTTGGGATAAAACCCATCAATTGGGCGGCTGGTTGTTCAAAATCAGCGGATTTATATCATTAACGGGAATTATTTTTCATAACTGGACGATATTTTTTATCGTCGTTCCCGTATTTTTAACAGCGGTTACCACTTTTATTTATTCCTATTTTGAATACAAAAAACAAATAAAAGTATGATAAAGAAATATCAAACGCTTATTTTTATTGTCGTTATTTTTTTAGCCGGATTTATTTCTTATGTCAACGTTTATTCCCATCAATTTCTTTGGGATGACGAATTTTTAATCCAAAAAAACGTTTTTATCAGTGACTGGAAAAACTTACCACAAATTTTTTCCACTTGCAGCGGTGCCGGTGCCGGCCGATTAGATAATTTTTACCGGCCAATGCAGTTAGTTTTTTATACCGCTACCAAATCTTTAGTCGGGCTTAAACCCTGGCTTTTTCTTTTAGTCAATGTTTTGGTTCATTTAACCAACGCAATTTTGATTTTCATTGTCATTAAAAAAATATTCAAAAAAGTTTATCCGCCGGATAGGGGGGAATTTTGGGCTTTTTTAACCGCCTTTTTATGGGTCATCCATCCCGTGCAGACCGAGGTAGTGACTTATATTAGCGGTTTAGCTGATCCTTTAATGGTTTTTTTTAGTCTTTTTTCCTTTAATTTTTATTTGAATTTTAAGGAAAAAAAACAGGGATATTCATTATTGTTTTCTTTAATTTTCTTTATTTTAGCCCTTTTATCAAAAGAAACCGCTGTTATTTTTCCCGGATTTTTAATTCTTTACGAAATTTTTTTCAATAAAAAAAGGAAACACTATTCAGCTTACCGATGGGTTATTTGGTTTGCGTTTATTGCTTTAGGTTACTTTCTCCTGCGTTTGACTACCCTAAACTTTAATAACAGCTTGAATTTTTTCAACGAATCAAATATCTACACTGAACACCTTTATGTCAGGATTTTTACTTTTTTAGCCTCATTACTGACGTATTATTCTTTTCTTTTTTATCCAGTTAACCTTCATATGGAGCGCGCTTTTCCGGTATTTATTTCTCTCTTTTCTTGGCAAGTTCTGGTTTCCCTAGTTATTTTAATTATCCTGGCTTTAATTATTTTTGAGAATATAAGGCGAAAAAAATACCATTTAGCTTTTGGTATTTCATGGTTTTTTATGGGGTTTTTACCGATGAGTGGAATTTTTCCCATAAATTCACTTTTGCTTGAACACTGGCTATATTTTCCTTCCATTGGTTTTTTTCTCTGTTTAGCGGTTCTAATTGATTATTTTTATAAAAATATTCGACTTAAAATGATCATCATTTTAATTTTGGCAGTTGTCAGCGTAGTTCTGATGAACTTAACCTTAAAAAGGAATAATGATTGGCAGAATCCTATAACCTTTTATAATAATATTCTTAAATACGATTCTGGAACGGCCAGGGTACATAATAATCTGGGCATGGCTTATGCCGAACAAGGAGATCTTGAAAAAGCGGAAGAACATTATTTAAAAGCCGTAGAAATTGATGATCAATACGCCCAAATCCATTATAATCTGGCAAGGCTTTACCTTAAATTAAACCGGGAATCCCAAGCCATTGAACATTTAGAAAGGAGCGTAGAAATAAACGAGAACTTCTTTTTTTCTTACCAGGTCTTAGGTGAAATTTATGAAAGAAAAGGAGAAATTGAAAAAGCTCAGGAATATTATCGGAAAGCCGGACAAATAAAGTATTATTAGTTGAATAATGAAAAATGCAAAGATAAAATTATCAATGCGTTTTTTATTTTAAAAATATTCTTATTTTATTTATCCGTTAAAACCTGTATTTCAGTAAAGTCCATAAGGCTTTGATGCCATCTCGGTATTTCATTTTTTTTCCTTTTTTTCTGGGAAAATAATTAATAGGCACTTCTTTAATTTTAGTCCCCCGTTTAAGGATTTTAGCAGTAATTTCCGGTTCCCACTCAAATCCGTTACCCTTAATGTTAATTGATTTAATTAATTTGGCGTCAAAGCACTTATAACAAGTAGGTTCATCGGTTAAATGTGAATTATATAACAGATTAGTGAGCCAAGTTACTGTTTTTCCTCCTAAAAAAAATAACCAATTACTATGGATTTTATTTTTTTTGTTAAGCTCCCGACTGCCATAAACTACCTGAGCCTGTTTTTTTAAAATTGGCTCCAAACATAATTTAATATCCTCGGGGTCGTATTCCAAATCGGCGTCTTGGATAATAATAACGTCTCCCGAGCAGTTATTCAATCCTGTTTTAAAAGCGGCTCCCTTACCTAAATTTTTTTCATGGTGGAAAACTTTGACGCCTTCATTTTTTGAAATTTCAAATGTTTGGTCAGTGCTGCAGTCATCTACAACTATAATTTCCCTCTTTATTCCGAATTCAACAGATTTAACTTTGTCTAAAAGCAATTTTATGGTTTTTTGTTCATTATAAACGGGAATAATAATTGAAAGTGTCATATTTTTAAACACCTTTTTTTTGAAAAGTCTCCCACTCTGGTTCTTTCCAGATCAGTTAAATAACCCCCAGTTTTTAATTTTTTACCAACATCCCTAGCCAAAGAACGGACATAAAAACCAGGGCCGGTAGTGATTTTTATTTTTAAATAAGGCCAGCGATATTCTAATAATTTTATTTGTTTTAGTTCGACTAATCTGGTTTTTAAGTCAACTTTTTGGCCTCGACGGGCCAATTTGTAGGCCGGTAATCCGTTAATTTTAATGGCGCTGAAAATAGGAGGTTTTTGTTTTTTATTTCCCTTGAATTTATCTAATGTTTTTTTGATTTTTTTTAAATCAGGTTTTTTAACGATTAAAATATCGGTTTTTTTCCCTTCTTCATCGTCAGTGGTACTGTTCGTTCCCAGTTTTATAACCGCAATATATTCCTTTTCTTTTTTAACTATTTTACTTAATTTTCGGCAGTTTTCCCGGCCTAAACCAACCACTAAAATTCCACAGGCTAAAGGATCTAAAGTACCGGCATGGCCGATTTTTTTAATCTCTGAAAATCTTTTTATCTTTTCAAGAAACTTAAAAGATGAAATCCCCTTAGGCTTATAAAAGGCAAAAATTCCTGATTTAATATCCATATTTAAAGAATAGCAGATAATCCGTTTTTTGAAAAGTTATCCCCTTAATATTTTTTTATTCTTTTTTATTAATTTTTTTAACGGGTAACGCTTATTGTATCCAGTTCAGCTTTAGGGGCGGCTACGGTAATTACGCCGGTATCAGCCTTTAGAATAGTATAACCGGTAGTATAGGCGTCGCAGTCAGTATAACCATCGCCAGTAATTAAAGGATCATAAGGCATGGCCGCTAAGTAAGTGGTAACTAAACAGTCGCAAAGGTCAACATTCCCCGTATCGTCAGCGCTGGTGATCGTTCCTGCTGTAGTTGGCAGAGCATCGCAAGTGGTTCCCTCGGCAAAACTGCCTTTATTATCAATTATTCTCTGATGAACGGCATTCAAAACAGCGTTAACATCACTCCAGCGCTGAGAATCTCTGGCTCGAGCAAATTGTCGGGCAGGATTGATAGCCACAATAATAATGGCCGCCAAAATAGCGATTATACCTACGGCGATCAAAATTTCAATAAAAGTAAAACCTTTTAATTTCATAGACATAATTTATTTATTTATTTTTTAAACACGTAGCTGGCAGAAACCCAGCCTTCAATTTCATCGTCTATTTTAATTTTAAACCAGTTTTCTTTTTCTTCTGAAAATTCATATATTTGACCCGGGTAAACTTTGGTTATAATTGAATAACTAATTCCCGGCCCACTCCTGACGTTTAAGACACCAATATTTTCTTTAATTAATAATTGATTTATAGATTGTTCAACTGGTTTTTCTTCTACTGTGAGTTGACTTTCTACTTCGGTAATTTTTTCCTCCGGTATTTTTTCGTTTTTTTCAATTATTTTTACTTTTTCTTCAATTAGGTTTGGCTGAATCAATTTTTTTTCTGCAAATGTAAAATTTTCTAATATTTTCTTCGAGGAAACGATTTTATACGTTTTGGGCGCGTAATTCATAATTATCCACCCGAGGAAAGCCAAAGATAACAAAGGAAACACATAGCCGAAGATTTGAAAAAGTTTACTTTTCTCGAATTGATAATTAACAAAAGAGCTTTTTGTCCTAATTCTATCGGGTAACAAATTTATTTCCCATTTTTTCACTTTTTTATTCAATCCTTTAAGGGCCAAGCCAATCACCGTATTATAAAGGGACGAATCCTGTTTAAGTTGTTTGGCTATTGGTGATTTTCCCAGACTAACTTTTTTTTTCAAAGTGGACGATAAATAAAAATCAAGATTGGGAATCAATGAGGAACCGCCAGTTAGAATTATTTCTTCGATCGGATCGGGATAATAATTTAAAATATTTTCTATTTCTTCAATTATTTCTTCAAATTCTTTTTGTAGTATCTCCCCTATTTTTTTTTCTTCCCAACCCTGTTTTTTAAAATTCTCAGCCTCTTCAAAAGGAATTTTTAGTTTTTCAACAATTGCTTGGGTAAAATTATTTCCGCCAATTAATTTAGTTGAAGACCATTTTAATTCCCGGCGGCGGTTAAAAATACTAATATTTGTTGTCCGAGCTCCCAAGTCAACGATCATAACAGCATTGTCGGTTTTTAAATCTTCCAATAAAGCCCGAGCTAAAGCGATCGATTCTATTTCAACCACCACTGCCCTAAGCCCTACCTGAGATAAAACTTCCAAATAACCGTCGATTATATTTTTAAAAGTGGCTACATATAAAACGTCCTGATTTTGTTTTGAGTTAGAAGAAATCACTTGACAATCCCAGTAGATATTTTCCGGTTCCAAAGGTATAACTTTTATCGCTTCAGAAGCAATTCTTTCTTTTAGTTTTTTTCCCTTCAAATTTTTTTTCACCTGAAAGATATGAATGAAAACCTTTGATTCCGGTAGGGAAAGGATTACTTGACTTGATTTAACTTTTGTTTTTGCCAAGAGTTCTTCAAGTTTCTTAATCAGTTTTTTTTTATCTAAAATAAGACCCCCTTTAATAATGTCGGGTTCTAAAATAATCCGGCCAAAAATTTTAATTTTTGACTTAGAAAATAATTCTAAAATTTCTATTGAATGGTCGGAAATATCCAAACCAAAGGCTATTTTTGAAAACATATAAAAATTACTCGTTCCCCCGTTTTCTGGTTAAATTATCAAGGGTGCCGGTAACGTTAATTGTTCTGTCTTAATTACTCGACTGGCCGCCAAAAAATTTTCCAGTGGTTGATTTTGCCGTTGTGCTTCTTTTAAAGCGGAATCAAATTGTTTTTAGAAAATATGACCAGGAACAACTAAAATATTATTTAATTTTCATGGCCAAGATTCATCTATTAAGGTTAAACTTAATTAAAGTATTTTTTTATTTTATCAATAATTTCTTTCATTTTGAAATCAGCTTTAATTAAATAATCGGACGCCCCTAATTCCTTACTTTTTTCAATATCGGATTCCTGCCCTAGATTAGAAAGGACAATAATGGGAATTTTTTCAACGTTTCGTCTTTTTTAACATCTTCAAGAACTTCAAATTCACTTTTAACCGGCATTATCAAGTCCAATAGGATCAAATCAGGCTTTTTTCTCTTATTATTTCTATTCCCTTCTGACCATTGATCGCCTCTCAGACTTCAAAGCCTTCCCTTACCAGTTTATCTTTCATCGCTTCCCTAAGAATTTTTTCATCTTCAACCACTACAATTTTAAATTTTTTGTTTTCCATTACTATATTTAAAATGCTATGAAATTTTCAATTTATTTTTGACGCGTTCTATTAATTCGTTTAATTTCCAATCGCTTTTTACCAAAAAATCGTATACCCCGCTTTCCATGGCTTTAGAAACGTTTTCCGCGTCATTAAGGTTAGTTAAGACAATGATTGGAACGTTTTTTCCCCATTCATCCTGACGCAAATTTTTCAACATGGTTAAACCATTAACTTTTGGCATAATAATATCTAAAAGAATTATATCAGGCCGTTCTTTAAGGGCAATCGCCAATCCTTCTTCGCCATTTTTTGCCTCCAAAGCACAAAAACCCTCTCGAGTAAATTTGTCAAATAAGGCCTGGCGTAAAAGGGCTTCGTCTTCAACGATAAGAACTTTTTTTTCTTGTAATGCGGTCATATAATAAATGTTATTTGTTGTTTAATTATTAACTGGCCAAAATTTTAGTTCCTTTCTTTTTTTGCATGCCACTCAAAGGAATGGTGACAAAAAAAGTAGAACCCTTATTTTCTTCTGACTCAAACCAAATCTTTCCCCCTGATTGTTCTACTACCGATTTAACAATGTAAAGGCCAAGTCCATTGCCATCCGTGTCTTTCTCCAAAACATTATCAGCCCTAAATAGTTTGGTAAATATTTTTAAGTGTTGACTCTTGGGAATCCCGTAGCCTGAATCTATAACTCTAATTAAGATATCTTCGTCCTGTTTTTTTATCGTAATGGTAATGTTCCCTCTCTCCGGTGTATATTTAATGGCATTGGAAAGTAAATTTTGGAAAACGATTCTTAAAAGTTTCGGATCGGCATTAATAATTGGTAAATTTAAATCATAATCTTTGGTCAATTTTAGCTTTTTCTTTCCAATTTGCTGACTCTGTTCGCGGATTACACTGTCAGCAATCTCCATAAAATTAATCGGTTCAGGATCAATAGCAAATGTACCAAGTTCGATACGAGAAACATTTAACAGGGCATTAACCAGTTCCGCCATACGATTACTCGCCTCGGAAAGAGAACTTAAATATTTTTTTTGTTCTTTATTTATTTTTCCCACATCTT
>CAZAGY010000021.1:0-10491 GCA_964485025.1 uncultured Gammaproteobacteria bacterium | reverse complement strand
CGACGCTGAAAATTTTGAGGTGACGGAATATAACGCCACGATTGAGACCAACCGGCTAGACGAAACCTGCGATGAAATGGCCGGCCTCAAAGCCAAAGATTATGTGATTTTTGAAAGCGCCACAAAATACGACACAGGTTGCTATTACTCATTTAAAGTTCAGAACGACCATGCAAAGGAAATTTTAGACGTGGTCAAAAATTTCAACGTTAAAGAGCTTTCGGAAAGTGTTTACACCATTAAAAAATTGATTAATGATTTCACCAGTGAAGAAGAAATACTTAAAAATAAAAAAGATTCAATTGACGAGACTCTGGAAAACGCGATTAAGGCCTATGACCAAATCGCCGTTTTAGCCACCCAAACAAAAGATGCCGAAAGCTTGGCTAAAATCATAGACAGTAAAATCAACATCGTTGAGAGATTAACGCAGGAACGCATTAACATCAGTTCTCAACTGGAAACCTTGGAAAGAGTAAAGGCCGAACAGCTTGACCGGCTGGAATATACCTATTTTAATCTCAATGTTTATGAAAATAAATTCGTTGACGGCGAAAGCATTAAGGATTCCTGGAAAAGAGCGGTGAAAGAATTTATCGCCGACGTCAATAAGACAATCCAGGGGGTTACCGTCAACTTAGCCGGATTTCTTTTCCTGGCGCTTCAATACGTCATTTATCTGTTTATCTTTTTAATCGCCGCGAAATACGGCTGGAGATTGGTTAAATACGTTTGGAAGAAGTAAAAAATAAATTCTTGCTCGCGGAGGCGTGAGGGGAAGTTTGCGGAGGCTTTGGCAGGGTGATGACCTGCCAAGGATTTTACTGCGCTCTTGCTACACGTCGTTTCTCTCGGGGCGCATAACACGGTTTAAATAGCAAAGTCTCTACCCGCTACTCGCCCAAATTATATTCACAGTGGAATACATCCGATAATAAGGTATAAGCGGTTACTCCTTACGAGACATATATCATTTATTATTTTACCAAATTGAATGACCGAAATAATTAAAAAAATAATTGGCGACATAGATAAAAGTGAAATCAACAATGAAAAGGAATATTTTCTTTTTCATCAATATAGATTTCAATGTATTTTTTCTTTGCTCCAAAAACATGATAAAAATAAGTCGTTACTTGATATTGGAGCACATTACTTGCACGGACTGCTTGGCGCTTACTATTTGGGTTATAAAAACATATCCGGGATCGACTTGAATATATTCAATTCAATCTCAACCGATAGAGCTAAAAAAATTAATGCGGTAATTAAAAATTGCGATTTAGGAGAAGAGAATATTCCTTTTCTCAATCAAAGTTTCGATATTGTTTTACTCACTGAAACTCTTGAACATTTTAATTTTCATCCCAAAAAAGTCTTTGAAGAAATCGCGAGGGTATTAAAGCCGAATGGCGAGCTGATTATCACCACTCCCAATCTTCTTAGATTAAATAATAGATTGAAGTGCATTCTGGAAAAAAGCATGAATTATGACATCAGAGAAGACTATACGCCCGGAGCACACTATAGAGAATATTCGGCGACTGAAATAAAATATTTGTTGAACATAGCCGGTCTTAAAAAAGAAAAATTGATTTATGTTGACTTTAACTACCCAAATAGGAGTAAAATTGAAGCGATGATGAATAAAACTATTGGATTTTTAATGCCAAGTTTAAAAAGCAATATAATTATAATTGGAAAAAAGAATAATGAATAATATAATTCTCCGGGTCAGACCAAGTTTATGCCGATACGTTATATGAAATCAAGACGGTATTTTCCATTAAAATCGCAAAGGGTAAATTTAATACGTCATTGACTAAAGGGTGTCTATAAATCTCAAAAATACGCCAATTTGGCTCTTGTCGGGAATGATTATCTTTCCGGTGTTAATCGTTTTAGGGATCATCCTGTTTGCATTAACGTTCGGAAAATTTAATGTTTTGTTTCGGCTAATTGTCCCCTCAATAATTTTTGAAAAACTGTTTGAAAGCTGTCGTTATGCTTTTTCTAACAGTCAAACAGTAAATTTGTTTTTTGCTTTAATTTTCCGGTTTATTATCGGCGCAACCATAGGTTGGTCTATTGGAAAATCAAAAAATAACGTGGTGGCCTAACTCGCTCGCTATCATAACCCTGCCGCGTTCTCCTTATTTTATCCGTCCGCTATTTGAATTTTTAACGCGGTCCAATTGCAGAAATTTTAAAAATTCCTGTTTTTTTTCTTGAAAAATTTTCTGAAATGAGCTATGATTAAATTTATTAACTCCCCCAATGATCACCAATAAACAAATTATTGACCAGATAAATAAAGCGACTTCCAATAAGAAGCCCTTGCTTTACCTCACTCGCCAAGCGGAAAGGGGCCGGGGACTGGAGGAATTATTAACTCATTATAAAATAATCTCCCCTGTTCCAGTCCGGGATACTTTGGAGATAATTGAAAAAACGTCTTTTCCCAGAACTTCAATCATTGTCTTCAAAAACAACGGGAAAATCCAAAAATTAAGCAAAGAAAAAAAACTGAAACTCCTTAATCCCGATTATTCCCTGGTGGATAAGTATGAGAATAAAATCAGTCAATACCAATGGCTAAAAACCATTATCCCGAAAAATTTATTGAAAACCATTATCACCTTACCGGCTAAAAGCTCTTTTAATGAACTAAAAAAAGAAATCGGTTCTCCTTTCATCTGCCAATTCAACCGCAGTCATACGGGAGAAGGGACGGTTTTAATCTCCAGGCAAGATCAATGGCGGGAAATGATGGAAAAATTCCCCTTCCGGGAGGTAAAATGCGCGGTTTTCATAAAAAAACCAGTCGTCACCGTCAACGTCTGCCTGTGGCAGGACTGTGTTCTGACCGGAAATCCCAGTTATCAGATTACCGGCTTGAAAGAATTGACCGACTTTGAGTTTTCCACCGTGGGCAACGACTGGTCTCTGGCTAAAAAAATTCTCGGCGTCAATGATTTGAAAAAAATCAAAAACCTGAGTGAAATAATCGGCCAAGCAATGATTAAAGACGGCTGGCGCGGACTGTTCGGCCTTGATTTAATCAAGGACAAAAACTGGCTGGTAATCGAAATCAATGCCCGGCAACCTGCTTCAACCGGACTGGAAACATTATTGCAGAGAAACCAAGGAAAGGGTTTAACCATTTTGGCCTGTCATTTTGCCGCTTTGTTGAATTTGCCTTTGCCGGGGTCAAACCTTGAAATGCAGAGATCTCTTCAAAAAATCCAGTCAGGGAGCCAAATAATTATCAGAAAGAAAAACGTTCAAAATCGTATCAAATTACAAAAAACCTTCTATAATACCTTTAAACAAAACGTTTCGGAAGAACGGAAAACGGGGTCAGGCCCCAAGGTAAAAATAGTTAAGACTGATCTAAAAAATAAAAAACTTAATTCGGAATTATTCAGGGTCCAAATCTTTAACCGGGGTTTGATGAAAAACAACGGCCGGTTGAATGATTTTGGCAAAAAAATCATTAAAGCTCTAAAGCCCCATTAAAAGTTCAGCCGAGTTTATCATCGCGCCGTTTCTGATGAGCGATTTCGCCTTACGGCTTTTATGTCCTAATTAAAAAATTCTGCATAAACTTCCAACGGGGCAAAGTAAATATGGAAAAAGAAATTTTAAACCTGCCCGAAGCCGGGCAAAAAGTGGTTGATTCATATCTTAACATGTCAATCGCCAATAAAGCGATCGCCTGCCCTTATTACACCAATCTGAAAAGGGAAAAGGCCGCTTTAAAAGTTTTTTTGGGCAAGGGCTCGGCTCAGGAAATCATCAATGAGGTAAAATTCGTTTCACAAAAAGAAGACGTTGATTTGGTCCGTTTTTCCGAGGAAAAACTTTACCGCTTCATGGTTGAACATAATCTGGGCATTGACTGCTCCGGTCTGGCGGTTCATATTTTAAAAGCGGTCCATAAAGAAAAAAATATAAATTTATTTGAAAAAATAAAAATTGTTTCTTTTTTCAAAAATCCCTGGCGCCGGCTGGTCAGCCAATTGAGGCCCATTGAAAACATCGGTGTCCGCGTCCTGGCTAATGATAAAAACAGTTTCTTATTGAAGTCGTTCAATGATGTTTTGCCCTGTGATTTGATAATTCGCACCAATCTCCGGCATGTTTATTTGGTTACCAAAACGGAAAAAGAAAACGGAATAATCAAAAAAATCGGTTTCGCCCACGCTCCCCGCCCCAGACAACCGGATTATTTCGGCCCAGGAGTTTTCCAAAAAACCATTATCCTGAAAGAAAGTTCCCTTAAAGAGTTAGAAGAAAAATTGGAGGACCAAATCGTCATCAGGCGACTAAAATCATTAGAACATTAGGGCATTGGAACATAAAAACATTGTTTAAACGTTGAAGTGTTCCGACGTTAAAGTGAATTTTATTTATGAATATCTTGAACCAATCAATTTTAAATACCACTCTCTTCTATATTATTATTTCCGGCCTGGTGGCTTTTATCGGGGCTCCTTTATTGATTTATCTGCTGGAAAAAATCAAAATCAAAAGGACTTTTGAAAACGGTTCGGCCAAGGGAATCGGCCACCGTCTGGAAAAAACCGGTACGCCAATAATGGGCGGACTTTTAATCGTAATTACTATTTTATTAATTACTCTTCTATTCAATTGGGACAAGAGATACACCTATGTTCCCGTCGGCGTCATGTGTTTGGCCGCAGTTTTGGGCGCTTGGGATGATATTTTGAACGTTTTCGGTAAAAAAAGGCGGGTCCGTCATTTAGATCAAATTTTTAAATTAATTAAAGTCCACAAAAGCAAACTGCGCCGCATTTGGCTTATTATCACCCTGCCTTGGATTTTATTCCGCAATATTTTTCATATTTTCAGTCCCCAGCCGACCCGAGGAGTCCTGCCCCATGAGAAAATCCTTTTGCAATTCACGGCCGGAGCCATTACCGCCTGGTGGATTGTTTTCAAGCTGGGCCAGGAGTGGCTTTACATCTGGGTTCCTTTTAACGGAGAGGTTTACCTGGGTTATTGGATGATACCCATTATCATTTTCATCGTCGTTTTTTTGGCCAACGCGGTTAACATTTCCGACGGGCTTGATGGCCTTTCCGGAGGCGCTCTGGTTTCAGCTTTTGCCGGTCTGGCGGTTTTGAGTTATTTCCAGGGCAGTTTGCCTTTTTCCATTTTGAACGCCACGGTCATCGGTTCCTTAATCGCTTATGTCTATTTCAACGTCAAGCCGGCGAGATTTCAGATGGGAGACGTCGGTTCCCTGGCAATGGGTTCTTTATTCGCGGTGATGATGCTGGCGCAAAACCGTTTAATTTTAATCCCCTTCTTCGGCTTTATTTTTCTCCTGGAAATAATCTCGGTAATCCTCCAGACCGTTTGGCGTTACGGATTCGGCAAAAGACTTTTAAAAATGGCGCCGCTTCACCACCATTTGGAATTCCTGGGATGGTCGGAGGAAAAAATAGTAATGCGTTTTTGGATTATCAATCTCTTTATGGTTATTATCGGCTTATGGCTGGCGATGCACTAAATTCCGTTAATAATTCAACGACTTTCTTATAATACTATTTTTACGAGCGTTCGCCTTACGGCTTTCATTTTTAATTAAAAATACTTATGGAAAATTCTAACGGGGTGAGTAAACAACATAACGTTCCCATAAACCTTTTTAAAAAAGACAGGCGCATTTTGATTTACGCGGAAAAAGCTTTTGGCATGAAAACGCGGGAAAAATTTCCCACCTTGGCCAAAACCGCGGACGGCATTTTACGTTATGCCAAATACAAAATAGCGGGAGTGATTGATTCCGCCTGTGAAGAAAAAAACGCAACGGAGGTTGGACAAACAAAAAGCGTTCCTATTTTTAGAGATTTAAAACAAGCCAAAGATAAAACTAAAGCCAATACTTTGCTCTTAGGCATCGCGCCTAGCGGCGGACAACTCCCTGATTATTTTTTAAAAGACTTGGTCTGGGCTTTAAAAAACGGCTTGGATATTGTCAGCGGCCTGCATACGCCGATCTGTTCCTTTAAAGAACTCTCCAAATTAGTGGAAAGATATAAAAGAAAAATTTGGGAAACCCGCTTGCCACCAGCTGATCTGCCGATTGCTAGCTGTCGGGTTTATCAGGAGATAAAAAAACCCGTGGTTCTAATGGTCGGAATGGATTCTGCCATTGGCAAATTGACCGCCACTTACCAGTTGGCTGGTTTGGCCAGAAAAAATGGCCATAAGCCGCAAATTATCCCAACCGGCCAGACCGCGGTCATGATTGAGGGCTGGGGCATAACCATTGACAAATGCGAAGGCGATTTTATGGCCGGAGCGGTGGAAGAAATGATTTTGGAAAAAGAAAAAGAAAATAATCCTGATTTCTATCTGGTTGAAGGCCAGGGCTCGTTATTTCATCCGGCTTATTCCACCACTTCTCTGGCTTTAATTCACGGCGCCTGTCCGACCCATATGGTTCTGGTCCACCGGCCACAAAGAAAAAGGGTGGCCAGTTGTCCTTTATTACCTATACCAAAAATAAAAACCGCTATTAAAACTTATGAAAACATGACTATGCCGCCGTTCAGAAAAGCTAAAGTGGTGGCTATTGCTTTAAACACCCAAGGAATGAAAGAACAAGAAGCGCGGAAAATGATTGAAGATATAAAAAAACAGACCGGCCTGCCAACCACTGATTTAATCCGCTGGCCGCAAAACTGGACGAATTTATTTTTAAAAGATAGCTAAATCAATTTTTAATTTTAAAAATTTTTTTAAATTTCCTCCTAAAACCGGCTTTGAAAAAGAATTCGCCGAGGGGGCTAAGCTGGGGTCTGACCCCATAATAAATAATAATAAAATAGTTATGGAATTTAAATTTTTTACAAAAAGAACCGAACATCTGGAGGAAAAACTGCATCAAAGAATTCCCGACGAAGAAGCAAATAAAATAATTTCGAAAAAAATAGACATTAAATGTTTGGCCGCGGAAATGGAAACTAATTTTGGGGGGTTTGGTGAACTATCCGAAGAATATAAAAAAGCATTGATTGAAGCTTTTGCTCACTTGGCTCTTGAATTTAAAGAAGATTCTGTAGAATATGATACAATTTTCAGCGATGATGCCAGCGGCCGCATAGTTTCCCTGTTTTTAAAACATTTAATCGATAAAAAAAAGAAAGAAATTAATTTGCCACCGACTAAAATATATTTCTTGCCCGGCGGGCGATTTCATGGTTCGAACAACCCTTCTCCGCAAATAAAAAATTTCATTGAAAACAAAAAACCGGAAATTAAAAAGGCTCTTTTGTCAACTGAATACATCGAGAGCGGTCAAAGTATTAAAAATTTGATGAATATTCTTGAAAATGAAAAAATAAACTTTGATGTCGCCTCTTTATCAATGAGATATCCCTTGGAAAAATATGATTCGAAAATAAAAAAATCTTTACGCTACGGGGAAATCGGCCCATTAGGACAAACCGTATTCTGGGCTCAAAATTTAGCTGGCGTAAAAAAGCAAATAGCCGGATCGGATAGGAATAATTCCTTTGTGCTAAAAAAAATTTCTATCGACCAAACTCAAAAAGAGAATATTCGCAAAGACATTAACATGTTAGCTGAAAAATTGTCATTGCTATTAGAAAATTAAATATGAAAAAACGTATTCACTTTATCGGCATTTGCGGGGTCGGCATGGCTGCCGTGGCAATAATGATGCAAAAAATGGGCTGGAAAGTGACCGGTTCGGACAAGGGATTTTTCCCGCCGATCAGCGATTTCCTGAAAGAAAACGAAATTGATTTTTATCCCGGCTGGCACCCGGAAAAAATGGACAATCCCGACACGGTAGTGGTCGGTAATTTTATTTCCCTCAACAATCCCGAATATTTATTTGCCAAAAAAAACGGTTTTCAAATCAAGTCATATTCCGAACTGGTGGCCGAATATATTGTGAAAAAAAACTCCGTGGTAGTCGCCGGCACTTACGGCAAAACCACCATCACCGCTTTTTTGGCCCATATTTTTGAAACCGCCGGACTAAACCCCAGTTGGTTCATCGGCGGCCTGGCTAAAAATTTTCCCAACGGCGCGACTGACAACCGGGGTGATTGGAGCGTGACTGAGGGAGACGAATATACCACGGCCCGCTGGGACCCGCGCTCAAAATTCCTTTTGTACAAACCGACGCATTTAATCCTTACCTCTGTTCTCTGGGACCATTTGGACGTATTCCCGACGGAAAAAAAATACAACCAGACTTTTGAAAAACTCGTTGAAATAATTACTCCTCAAGGCATAATCGTCGCCGCCAAAAGAGATGACACGCAAAAAATTGACAAAATTATTTCCCAAAGCAAGGCAAAAATAATCCGCTACGGGCAAAGGGATTTTATTGATTCTCCAAATGATTATGCTTATGAAATAACATCTTTGAATGAAAACGGCTCTGAATTCAATATTTTGAAAAACAATAAAATTCTGGAAAAATTCAAAACCGAACTTCTGGGAGAACATCTGGTGGAAAATCTTTTGGCCGGAATTGTCCTGGCACACCATAATAACATTGATTTAAAAATCATTCAGAAAGCGGTGAAAAACTTTCAAGGAGTGAAACGCCGACTGGAAATCAGAGAAGAAATAAACCAAATTAAAATAATAGACGATTTGGCTCATTCGCCCAGTAAGGCCAAGGCTAGCCTGACCGCCCTGAGGACTCATTTTCCCCAATCCGGAATATTCGCCGTTTATGAGCCGAACGTGGGTAACAGAACGATGAGTAGCGAAAATTTTTACCAAAACGCCTTCATTAACGCCGATACCGTAATTATTCCCCGACTTTCCCAGACTAAAACCAACGACAAACAGGAAGAAAGGATGGACGGACAAAAATTAAAGGAATTAATCGAACAAAAAAATAAAGGGGTTAAAGTCCTTTATTCGGAAAATGACAATGATTTGATTGAATTCTTAGGCAAAGAAGCCAAGCCAAAAGATATTATCGTTTTTCTCGGCTCGCACGGGTTCAGGGGGATGATTGAGCAAATTATAGAAAAAATAAAAGGTAAAAGATATTGATATTTATATAAAAACATGTTAAATTTCAAAACTCCTTGTGAAACGACCGGATAGAGCAGGTTTGCGATTGATATTTTCTGTGGTCAGACCCCATAATAGGTAGACCCATTGACAAAAAGGCGATTTTATGATAGGATAAAGACAATCTTTAAAACAATTGATGGAGGATAAAATGAAAAAGTTAGTTTTAGTGGGAATAGGAATAGTATTGATGATGATAGGGACATTTTGCCTTTGTTATTCCTCTTTTCTGAAACATGGTGAGATAGAGATTGTGGTCGCCACAGGGAGATGCGCTTCATTTACTACTGTGTTTTTTCTTCTACTCGCTTGGCTCAGCAAGAATAATAATGTAAGTACCACATTCCTCTCCGTGCTTTTCTTCATAGCCGCCACGCTATTCGCCGCAGAAACCGCAGCCTTTGCACTCATTGCGGCTACCGTATCGACTATATCCCTCGCCGTGTTCACCACAGCCTTAGTATCGTTTGCTGTTTTCCCGGTCTTTAAATTCGCTTATACTATCAATAAAACGGAAAGAATTTTGTTTATCATCGGATTTTTAGAAACACTCTGGGGAGGGATGTTGACTAGAGTATATCTCCTATAACGAGGTAAAACTACACGATTAAAAAGAGGCGCAACATCTGAGTTGCGCTCTTTTTCTGTTTATTTTGGATACTCAGCTTTTATGTGGATTTTTTGAAGAGGCCCGACCTGGTAAAGCCAGGTCGGGCCTTAAATTAAGACTCAAATTGAGATTGGAGGGAAAACGAGATTGGAGGGTAATGACCCTCCAAGGTACTGCTGCATTTTTCAAACTTGAAACTTTTGGGAGAACCCTTTATTTTCCTTCGTCAATGATTTCAAAACTCATTTCTCCGTCTTCGTCAATGTTGGAAACTTCCAAAGTAATACCACAAGTATCGCATTCTATAATCGTCCCCACGGAAACATCCTGGGGATTATTTATCGTTATTTCGTTTTTACATTCCGGGCAAATTGGTTTCATAAAAATACAAATTACTGCTGATTTAAACCATTGGGTCTTATGACCTCATTCGCTCACTAATCATACAAACAGGTATTCGTAATAATTTGAGATAAAATTGGCAGGATTAGTGATTTATATTATCTATATTTTAACTTTTTTTATATTTCTGTCAACTCCGTCGAACCCCACATACAAAATCTCCTCTTTTAAGTCAACGTTGAACTTCTTTTTTACTTCTCTTTTTATCAATTTTATTAAACTTATAACGTCCTGAGCTTTGGCCCGGCCGCGATTGACGATAAAATTGGCGTGCTTTTCGCTGATTTCCGCCCCGCCGATCGTTTTTCCCTTCAGCCCGCATTCTTGAATCATCAAACCAGCTGGAATGGGAGTCGGCCCCGCACTTAATCTACGTTTTG
>CAZAGY010000020.1:0-10554 GCA_964485025.1 uncultured Gammaproteobacteria bacterium | reverse complement strand
ATTTCCTTATTTTCACATTTATGATGAGTACCTTAAAAAAGAATGGGAAAAACTAGCGGCGAAATTAGCAGAAATGCCCATTAGCCAATCAAAGCCACGGGCTTTTGCTCGTTTAATGCTGGCTGGAGCCATGGACGTAGAATTAGACAAGCAGGGAAGAATTAACCTTCCAGATTATTTACGCAATTATGCTGTTTTGGGAAAAAGGGTGGTAGTTGCCGGTTTATATAACCGTTTAGAAATTTGGGACGAAAAAAAATGGGAGGAATACAAGAAAACCTCAGAAGAAGATAGTTCGGAAATAGCCGAAACGTTAGGAGAACTAGGTGTTTAAAATGCATATTCCTGTTCTTTTAAAAGAAGTTATTGAATATCTCAATCCTGGTCCGGGCAAAAATTTTATAGATGCTACGGTCGGTGGCGGCGGTCATTCGTTGGAAATTTTAGAGAAAACAGGACCGGAGGGAAAAATTTTAGGCATTGATGCCAGCCCCGAAGCAATCAATGATTTAAAACACAGAATCAAGGAATTGAATATAAAAGAAAGATTAATTCTAATTAACGATAATTTTTCCCATTTAAAAGAGATCGTTAAAAAAAATAATTTTCAGCCCGTGGATGGCATTTTATTTGACCTGGGCTTATCAAGCAATTTATTGGAATCAAGCGGTCGGGGATTCAGTTTTATGGCTCATGAGATTTTAGACATGAGGTATAATCCCCGGACCCAAGCCTTGACTGCCGATAAGATTATTAACACTTATACTAAAGACGATTTAGAAAAATTTTTTCGGGATTACGGCGGAGAAAAATTTGCCGGAAGAATTGCCCAGACCATTGTCAGAGAAAGAAGAAATGAAGAAATTACCATGACCAGCCAGTTAGTGAGAGTTATTAGAAAATCCTTGGGTCGGCGTTTTCACGTTAAAAGTTTGGCCAGAGTTTTCCAGGCCTTAAGAATTAAAATCAATCACGAGATGGAAAATCTTCAATTAGGCCTTAACGAAGCTTTAGACGTACTGACGCCCCGGGGAAGAATTGCGGTTCTCAGCTACCATTCAGGAGAAGACAGAATCGTAAAAATGTTTTTTAAACAAGAATCAAGAATAAAGATAATAAATAAAAAGACAATAAAACCCTCTCAAGAGGAAATTGAAAATAATTCCCGAGCGCGGAGCGCCAAGTTGAGAGTAGGGGAAAAAATATAATAAAATTATGACTCTTGCACAAAAATTCTTCCATTCAGTTTTTGGGAAAAAACAGGAAACAAAATACATCGTTTTTAATTGTTTAACTTTAATTTTATTTCTATTAACCATAGCCCTTTATTTGACCCAGGTTAATACAGGCGTTTCCCGTTGTTTAGAGATGGGGAAAATTGATCAGGAACTTAAGTCCTTGAAAATTGAAAATGAAGAACTTTTGAAACAGACCACCGAAGTCGGTTCAATGACTAACGTTTATCAATTAGTGCAAGGACTAAAAATGGTTAAAGTCGACCAGACAGATTATCTATTTGCATCAGAAGAAGTTTTTGCTAAGAAATAGATTTAAAAGGAATCTATGGATAGACGCATAAAAATACTAATTGTTATAGTATTTCTTCTGGGTTTTTGTGTTATTGGTCGACTTTTTGAATTACAGGTTTTAGGTCATAATTTTTTAGGCAACACGGTTTATCATCGAGAGATAACGGAAAAATCAATTCCGGCTAATCGGGGGAGAATTTTTATCCGTGACGGCCAAGAGCTTTATCCCCTTGCTATTAACATCAACACTTATAACTTGATTGTTTCCCCGAACGAAATTATTCAATCAAAAATTGATCCCGGGGAATGGCTTGAAAAAATTGCTTCCTATATAGATGTTTCAGAGTCGGTTTCTGTTCCTGATCAAGTGCTTTTAATTCAGGAAAACCAGGAAACTAATAAATTTAAAGATCTTTTAGTCAGGCTTTCCAATAAGAACGATTATTACGAATTATTGAAGAAAGGGTTAAATATTGAGGGGGTTAATAAAATAAAAGATTTAGGTTTACCCGGTATCAGTTTCGAAACAATACCTCGGCGTCATTATCCCGAAAATAATATTTTCGGTCATTTAACGGGTTTTGTTAATTTACCCCAGGATTGCAATCAAGAATTTTGCCAAGGTAGCGTTGGACAATACGGTTTGGAAAAATCATTTGATAAGGAATTATCGGGCCAGCCCGGTTGGCAAAACGTTGAGAATACCAGAGGTTTGACTTATTCCGCTGATAATACGGTTAAAACAGCCAAAGACGGAGCAGATTTAATTCTAACCATTGACCGTTCAATTCAGTTTTTTGCCTGTCAAATACTCGAAGAGGCGGTTAAGGAATATCAGGCAGCCAGCGGCTCAATTGTGGTTTTAGATTCTAAAACCGGACGGGTTCTCGCTCTTTGTAATAAACCGGATTTTAATCCCAATTACTATTCGGAAGTGAAAGATTATTCTTTATTTCAGAATTCGGCTGTTAGTTCTTCTTTCGAACCAGGATCAATCTTCAAGGTTATTACCATGGCCGGGGGATTGGACAGCGGCGCGGTCACCCCGGAAACAACTTTTCTTGACCCGGGAATAATTGATATAGACGGCGATGTTATCCATAACGTTGATGACCGGACTTTCGGCTATCAAGACATGACCGGGGTTTTAGAAAAATCAATCAATACCGGTGCGGTTTTTGTGGCCCAAAAATTAGGTCGTTCAGTTTTTCGTAATTATCTGAGAAAATTCGGTTTTGGCAGCTTAACTGGGATTGAATTGCCTGACGAGGCGGTTGGAGATATCGCCAACCTGGAACAAAAGCAAAAAATATATTTGGCCACGGCTTCTTTTGGTCAGGGAATAACTGTTACGCCCATTCAAATGGTTAACGCCATTGCCGCCATTGCTAATAAAGGAAAATTAATGAAGCCTTATTTAATTGATGCAATAATACGGGACGGCCAAACGGTTATTCAAGAGCCGGAATTTATCCGCCAAGTAATTTCTCCCAGCACGGCTTCCTCGTTGACCGCAATGATGGTTTCGGTTTGCGAAAATGGCTATGGTAAAGGAGCTAGAGTTAAAGGTTATTATGTGGCTGGAAAAACCGGAACAGCACAAATACCCGGGAAAGGCGGCGGTTATTCAGATGAGGTAATTCATTCCTTTGTTGGTTTTGCGCCGGCAACCGATCCGAAATTCGTAGCCTTGATTAAATTTGACAGCCCTCAGAACGGACGTTTTGCCGAATCAACTTCTGTTCCCGTTTTTAGCCGGTTAGCGGAATTCATATTAAATTATTATAATATACCACCCGATAAAAAAGAATAAAATGTTATTGAAAATTTTACAAAAAATTTTGGCTTTTATGGCCAAAAAAATAATCAAAAGGCACAAGCCGCTGGTAATCGGCATCACTGGTAGCGTGGGCAAATCCTCGACCAAACAGGCCATTGCTTTAATTTTAAAAAATCAAATGAATATCCGTGAGAGCAAGGATAATTACAATAATGAAATAGGAATGCCCTTAACCATTATCGGTATGACCAAATCGCCAGGAAAAAATATTTTTGGCTGGCTTAAGGTTTTTATTGTTGGTTTAGTGAGAATTGTTTTTAAAAAAAGATTTTACCCGAAAATTTTGGTCTTAGAAATGGCTGCTGACCGGCCGGGAGACATTGAATATTTATTTAAAATAGCACCGTGTAATATCGGGGTGCTGACAGCCATTTGCCTGGTCCATACCGAATTTTTTGGCAATATTGAAAATGTAGCACATGAAAAAAGCGCAATCATTACAAACTTGCCGAAAGATGGTTGGGCGATTCTAAATGCCGATGATAAAAAGGTTTTAAGTCTTAAAAGTAAAACCCAAGCCCAAGTTTTGACTTATGGGCTTGATCCTCAAGCCGATATTCGTGGCTTAGAGCCCGAAATAGATCAGGTTTTAAAGCCGGAAGGACCCGAGATAAGGGGTTTGAGATTTAAAGTGAGTTATCAAGGTAATATAGTGCCCGTTTTTTTGCCCGAAATAATCTCTTTAAGTCAGGTTTATTCCGTATTAGCCGGACTAGCAACCGGTTTAGCTCTGGGGTTAAACCTAATTGATTTAACCCAAACGTTTAAAAAATATAGGAATTTGCCGGGCCGTATGGGCTTAATTCCCGGCATTAACAAAAGTTTAATTATTGACGATACATATAATTCCTCACCTCGGGCGGTGGAGGCGGCGTTGGAAACTTTAGAAAAAATAAAAATCCATCCTCAGGCGAGTAAATGGGTGATTTTGGGGGATATGTTAGAATTAGGGGAAATTAGTCAGAAAGCCCATTATCAAATCGGAGAAAAAATTAGCCGAATGGATATTGATTATCTGATCGCCGTGGGTAAAGAGGCAAAAATTATTACTCAAGGTGCCAGAGAGAACGGTTTTATAAATGAAAATGTTTTTATTTTTGAAAATTCCATGGCCGTATTTAAATTTTTGGAGCCGAGAATCAGAACCGGTGACGTAATTTTAGTTAAAGGCTCACAGAAAATGAGAATGGAAAGATTGGTTAAGGAAATAATGTTTCAACCCCGGTCAGCAAAAAGATATTTAGTCAGGCAAAGCCGTTACTGGCTTAAAACATAGAATAATTAAACTTGTTATTTATTGATTATAACAAGAGATAGACGTTAAAAAGCAATTAAGCCCCGGGATTATTTCCCGGGGCGCTTATTTATGGCTTTAATCATATAAGTGTTTTTAAGACGATAGCCAAGATGGCGGTAATATCCACGAACTCCAATACCGGAAATAACCGCTATTTTTTTATAACCGTGGTTTAAGGCGATTTTTTCCGCTTCGGCCATTAATTTTTTGCCTAAGCCGAGATGTTGGAAAGCTTGCTTATTTTTTTTGTTTATTTTCACTAATTGGCCGTAAGTGTGAAGTTCACGTATTAAGACGGCATTTTTTAAAACCGGAAATATTTGGTCAGCATTTCTTGGTAAACGCAACCTTAAAAAAGCGACAATTTTGTTTTTTTCAATGTTTTCAAATGAGAGAAAAATTTCTTCACCGCCGGAGGCAGGATATTCCCTTGATATAAATTTCAGTTTTTTAACGTTTATTTTTTCTCCTTTAATTTCCCGACAACGGATGCACTGACAAGTTTCTCTCAATTTCTCCATTTTTTTTTGAACTAATTCCCTTAAATTGGAAATTTTACTTCCGCCTTTGATTTGCCAAGCAGGAATGTCTCGGATTAAACGGTTAATCCTGACGTAAGGAGGAATAATCAATTTGACTTTTATTAGAAGATTAATCAATTGTCGGTCAAGATAAGGTTTATATTTTCCCTTTTTCCAAAGTTGATAAAGTCCGGAGCCTTTAGTAACCACGCAGGGATAAATTTTAACCATATCCGGTTGGAAATTTTGATTGATAAAAATTTCATTTATTTTTTTAAAATCATTTTGAGGTGAAGAACCGTAAAGGCCGGGCATTAAATGGTAGCAAATTTTAAAACCGGCGTTTTTTAAAAGTTCTGTCGCTTTTATAATTTCCTTAATTTTGTGGCCGCGTTTGTTTTTAGTTAGAATTTTGTCATCAACGATTTGAATGCCTAACTCCACCCGGGTGCAGCCAAGTCTTCTCATTCTTATTATTTCTTGGGGAGTGATGTAATCGGGACGAGTTTCCAGGGTTATGCCAATCATTCTGTGTTTAGCTTTTTCGTTTATCTTTTGTGCCCGGTCAAGGTTTTTACTGATTGATTTATTGGCAGCGTCAAAACATCTTTTAATAAACCAAGTTTGGTATTTTTTCGGCAAATATGACCAAGTGCCGCCAATAACAATCAATTCTATTTTATCAACAGGATGGCCGCCCTTTTCCAACATTTCAATTCTCTTTTTTACCTGCAAAAACGGTTTATAACTAAGGGTTTTAGCCCTTTCTACCGCCGGTTCACCCGATAAATAACTTTTAGGAATACCTTTTTCCAAAGGACAGTAAAGGCAACGTCCGGGACAGGGCCAGGGCTTAGTCAGAACCGCGACCACAGCCACGCCGGACAAAGAACGCACAGGTCTTTTTTTAAGTTTTTTTTCGAAAAATTCACAGGCATTTATTTTCCTACTTTTTTTTAATTTTTGGTAAGCTTCTAAAATGTCAGTATTTCCCGGCAAAGATATTTGCAACTCGGAGCAGAGTTTTTGCTTCTCTTTTGCCAAATCATCAAGAGAGCAAATCTTTTTAAGAATTAGTTTTTTTACTAAAATCCCAATTTTTTCATTTTGTTTTTTCATCAGGTTTTATTATAACAGAAAAATCTATTTTTTAAAAATTAAACAGGCCATCTTAAGGGAATAGCCTGTTAGTAGATTATTTAAAGGTTATTTTGATGATTTTACCCTGTCGCTTATGGCAGTTTTCTGCTAAAATATATTTATGAAACAGGAAAAGATAAAAGAAATTTTGGAAAAAAACAAAAATGACTGGAATAATTTGGCTGAAGAATTTTCCCAAACTCGTCATAATCTTTGGTTTGAGTTAGAAGATTTAAAATCCTACGTCAAAAAAGGGGATAGGATTTTAGATTTAGGCTGCGGTAACGGCCGTTTGTTTGAATTATTTGACCAAGGGGTCAATTACTTGGGCGTTGACCAGTCGTCAAGGCTGATTGAACTGGCTAAAACTAAATTTCCTTCAGGAAATTTTATCGTTGCCGACGCTCTTAATTTACCATTTAAAGATGAATTTGATGTTATTTTTTCCATTGCCCTTTTTCACCACTTGCCTTCAAAAGAGTTGCGTTTGAAGGTTTTAAAAAATTGTTATACTCTTTTGAAACCGGGCGGTTTTTTGATCTGTATGGTTTGGAATTTTTTCCAACCTTGGTTAATTTGGAAATACAACATTGGAAAAATTATCCTTGGTTTTAGAAACGTCTTTATTCCCTTTAAGGCCAGAAGTGGTAAAATAAAAAGATATTATTACGCTTTTACCAAAAGAGGATTAAAAAATTTAGTCAAAAAAGCTGGTTTTAAAGGCATTAAGTGTTATTATGTCAGAAAGGGTCAGCCGGTTGGTCGGCTGAAAGGATATAATTTGATTTTAATCGTTAAAAAAAATGGTTAATCAAAAAATTTTTAGAGCTTATGATATTCGGGGGACCTATCCGGGAGAAATCAACGAGATGGTCGGTTTTAAAATTGGCGCGGCTTTAACCAGATTCTTAAAAGGAAAATTAAAAAAGAAGAGCCTTAAAATTATCATTGGTCGGGATTGTCGCTTATCATCAGATTCTCTTTTTAAAGCTTTTTGCCGAGGAGTATTTAGCCAACAAGGGACAGTTGTCGATATTGGTTTAGTTTCCACTGACACCCTTTATTTTGCAATCAGTTATTTAAAATATGACGGTGGAGCAATGATTACCGCTTCTCACAATCCCAAAGACGACAACGGCTTTAAAATGCTGGCTCAAGGGCAAAAATTCATTTATCAAGATTGGGGCATGAAAGAGATAAAAAAAATGGTTAATGAGATTAAATTCGAAAAAAAGATTTTTAAAGGTAAAATAATTAAAAAAAATATAGTTCCCCCGTACGTCAAATATGTTTTGAATTTAATTGATTTGAGAGGAATTAAACCTTTAAAAGCGGTGGTTGACGCGGGCAATGGCATGGCTGGCGTAAATATCAGCAGAATAGCCAAAGAAATCCCCGTCATTTTATATCCCATGTATTTTGAACCAAATGGAGCTTTTCCTTTCCGCAATCCCGACCCGACAATCAAAGGTAATATTAAAGATTGTCAAAAGATGGTTGTTAAAAAGAAAGCTGATTTTGGTTTAGCTTTTGATGCCGATGCTGACCGGGAAGTTTTTATTGATGAACAAGGAAAAGTCCTCGGCGGGGATATAATTATTGCCTTATTTTCCCGGTATTTTTTAAGAAAATATCCCGGCCGAAAAATAGCTTATAATTTAACTTGTTCGCAAGTCGTAGAGGAAACAATCAAAGAATCAGGCGGTTATCCGATTAAAACCAAAACTGGCCGGCCGTTTATAAGGGAAGAAGCCTTAAAAAACAAAGTTATTTTTGCCGGCGAGAAATCGGGCCATTTATTTTTTTCCGATGTTTTTTATTCGGAATGCGGTGGCTTGGCTTTTTTAACAATGCTTAAGATTTTATCGGAAACTCGAGAAAGTTTGTCGGAATTAGTAAAGCCATTCAGGAAATATCATCAATTGGAAGCTAACTTAAAAATAAACGATCAGTCAGCGGCGATTAAAAAAATATCAGGATTTTATCATCAAGAAAAGAAAAACCGGCTTGACGGTTTAACGATTAAGGCAAAAGACTGGCGATTTAATGTCAGGTCATCCAATACCGAACCGTACTTAAGGTTAGTTGTTGAGTCCAAAAATAAAAAAACCGCTCAAGAAAAATTTAAGCAGGTTAAGAAAATCATCAAAAAATTTAGTTTAAATGTTTAAACCTATGTTTTTTTTGACTTCCGCCATGGTTTGGTGAGCAATTTCTTTGGCTTGCTCGGCTCCTCGCCGGAGTATTTTTTTTATTTCTTCGGCTTTTAGTTGTTTCCTTTTTTTCTGAATTAATTTCAGTTCCTCGGACAGATTCTCAGTTAAGAGTTTTTTACATTCTAAACAACCGATTTTTGCCTGAGTGCAACCGTCAACCACATAATCCAAATCTTTTTTAGCGGAAACTAATTGGTGCAGAGAATAAAGATTGCATTTTCCGGGATCACCGGGGTCGGTCCTTTTTTTTCTGGCCGGGTCGGTAACCGCGGTTGATATTTTTTTCCAGATAATATCGAAAGAATCATTTAAGGCAATATAGTTTTCTGGACCGCCGGATTTACTCATTTTCTTTTTCGGGTCATTTAAACTCATTATTCTGGCGCCGGAAGTTAAAATAGGTTTTGGTTCAGGGAAAGTTTTACCGAACGTTTTATTAAATTTTCTGGCAATTTCCCGGGTTAATTCCAGGTGTTGCACCTGGTCTTCACCCACGGGAACGACCTCGGCCTTGTAAAGAAGAATGTCTGCGGCCATTAAAACCGGATAATTAAGAAGTCCGACATTGATATTTTCCGCATTTTCTTTAGATTTTTCCTTAAATTGAGTCATTCTTTTTAAATCACCGAGAGAAGTAATAGTGTTTAATATCCAGGCCAATTCAGTGTGTTCTGTTACGGCCGACTGAACAAAAATAATTGATTTATTCGGATTAAGACCGCAAGCCAGTAAGTCGGCGGTTAAATCCAAAATTCTTTGATTCATTTGTTTGGGTTTATAGAAAACGGTAATAGCATGGTAATCAACAATACAAAATAAACTTAAGTATTTTTCCTGTAATTTAACCCAATTTTTAATGGCTCCGAAATAGTTTCCGATATGGAGCAAACCGGTTGGTTGAATGCCGCTAAAAAGTCTCATGTCATTATTATATCATTTAGCTTTTGAATAGCAAAGTGGATAAGCGTTTGTTAATTTTGATTTTTATGTTATAATGTCGTTATAGGTTGAAACCAATGAATAGGAAAATAATCATTTTATTTTTTTTCATAGCCCTGACAATTTTGGCGACCTGGGGCTTTTATGATCATAATAGAGAGGTTTGGTTTAAAACCGGTTTGGTTAATGAACAAAAAAGCATTATTTTTTCCAAGATCAACGGTTTAAGGTTAATTTCCGAATCTCGGGGAGAATTTTCTTATCAGGCAAATTATCTTGACGAAAGAAATAAAAATATTAATTCCTCCAGAACAATAAACAAGAAGATAAAAAAAGATTTAGCCAAAGTTGGCTGGCGGTTGGAAAATCAAAGAACGGAAAACGGATACCAAATTAACGATTTTAAAAATAAAGATAAGGAGATAAATGATAAACTGAAATTAGTCGTTGGTTATCAGAATAGCCAGGGAACATTTTTTTCTTTTGATTATCGTTGGTTTCCCTTAAATATAAATAATTGAATAAATGCTTTAGATAAGGTTTTTAAAAAATAAAGGCAGCGCTTATTTCAGCGCCGTCTTTATTTTTATAAAATTCAAATAATCCTTTTTATTTTTTTATCCGGTTCCTTTAATTAAGTTTGTGATTCAATCAAGTCAGGATTTATTTCAAGAATAGACCCCATGCTTTTTTAAAGAATGCTTGTTTATTTGAACTATTTTAATTAATTTAATGCCGCGAGAGAGACTTGAACTCTCAAGGGCTTGCGCCCACATGGTCCTGAACCATGCGCGTATACCAAATTCCGCCACCGCGGCCCTTTAATTATTTTTTTAAAGTTCTTTTAGTTTCAATGTACCAGTCTTCAATATTATTAAAACGATCAGCGGGATGAGTGATATAATCAACCTTTATGCCCTTTATTTTTTGGTTGACTAAATAGCCTTGGATTGGATTATAAAGAAAGATAGCCGGGACATTATCCACGATTATTTGTTGGAATTCGTCATAGTACCTTTTTTTTTCTTCCTGGTTTTGAGTCAAGGAGGCCTTTTCCAGAAGTTCGTCGCTG